>NZ_JBEXYP010000011.1:0-217382 GCF_040630995.1 Micromonospora sp. NPDC005710
GGATGGCTACACTCGGTACGTACCTTCTCGTGGTTTTCGTGGTGAGCGTCGTCCTGGCCTGGTTCGTGCGCCCGGCCCGTAGCGCGCGGCTGCTGCCTCAGCGTGCCCTGAGGCAGCAGTTTCACCGAACTTGCGCGGATCTTGGCAGGGATAGCGGGCCGACGGCGGCTTCGGCCTGAACATCGAACAGGCGCAGCGCACAAGCCCGGCCCACACGCCGGGCGCGGCCCACCACGCGCCGCAGACAAACGAGCCGGGGTCCCGCGACGCTGCGGGACCCCGGAGTGGATGGGCGAGGGGTCAGACCGGTCGGCCCGGCCGACGCACCTCGCGGTACTCCTGCATGACCTGAGCGTCCTGGACCGGAACGACCCGGTCGGCCACCACGCGCTCCTCGCGTACCGGGGCGGCGACCACCGTGCGGCGGCGGCTGCTCCAGAAGTAGAGGGTGGCGAGCAGGCCGGCGACGCCGGCGAGCATCAGCACCCAGCCGACCACGGTCAGGTCCAGCCAGCCCAGGTCGGCTTCCACTGCGAACGCGAAGATCGCGCCTAGTGCGATCAAGAAGATGCTGCCACCAATGCCCATGTCTCGCTCCTCGGCTCTAACCTGGCGTACGTCGCGCCGCGGCCGTCGGTAGGGGGTGCGGCATCCATCGACTTACCCAGGCACGGAGATCGCCAATCGGGCAAGCTGAGGGTATGACGGACGGCGACCCCGGTACGCGGACACTTGTGTTGCTGCGGCACGCGAAGGCCGAGCAGGGCAGCGATGCGGCGGATGACGCTGACCGCCCGTTGAGTGCACGGGGGAGTGCCGACGCGGCTGCTGCGGGTGCCTGGTTGGCGCGTCATGGGCTGCTGCCGGACGTGGTGATCTGTTCGACGGCCCGGCGTACCCGGCAGACGTGGCACGGGGTGGCGATGGGGATGACTGGTTCACCGCCGGAGGGCGGTCCGGCGGGTCCTCGTCCGACTGTCAGGTATGAGCCGGGCGCGTACGACGCCCACCCCGAGGAGTTGTTGTCGTTGGTCCGCAGTGTGGATCCGGCGGCTCGCACCGCGCTGCTCATTGCTCATAATCCGGGCGTTTCGCTGCTGTCCGCGTTCCTCGATCCGGACGGCGCCACCGATGAAGGGCTGCGAACCGCCGAGCTGGCGGTACACCGCTGCCCCCTCGACTGGATGGAGTTGAGCAGGGCGGGAGCACCGCTCACTGCCCGACACACGGCACGCGACTGAGCCACCCGCCAGTGGTCGGCGGGTGGCTCAGGGGTACGCGAGATCAGGACGGCGGTGCGGTCGGCGGTGGCGGGTCCGGCGGTGGCGGCATCATCGCCGTCGGATGAGACAGCCGGTTCTCCTCCACGATGAGGGTTCGGGCCCGCTTGCGCCGGTCCTGCCAGAACCAGACGGTGGTCAGCAGGACGGCCAGCCCGGCCAGGATGAACACCCAGCCGACGGCGCGTACGTCGATCCACCAGACGTTGGCCCTCAACGCGAAGGTCAGGATCGCGCCGATGGCGATGAGAAAAATGCCGCTTCCTACACCCATGTGCGCTGCACTCCCCCGTGCGGTGGCTCTGGGCGTTCCCTTTCGAGGTCACGCGACGGTTACCCGCCACGCCGCCGGCATACCCGACCGGGCTGGGCCAACACGTGTCCTCGGAACGGCGACGGCCGGCGGGGCGAATGCCCCACCGGCCATCGGTGCTGGGTGGTGCGACCCAGAACCGTCAAAGTCCCCGCTACGTCCTCAGAAGGCTTCTTCCGGGAGGTCCATGATGTCGAGGTCGGCGCCCTCGATGATGCGGCGGTCGGCGCCGATGCGGGGCAGCACCTCACGGGCGAAGAAGCGGGCCGCGGCCACCTTGCCGGTGTAGAACGCCTTGTCGCTGGCGGACACGTCGCCCGCGAGGGCCTTCAGCGCCACGTCGGCCTGCCGCTGCAACAGCCAGCCGACCACCAGGTCGCCGATGGCCAGCAGGAAGCGCCGGCTGCTCAGCCCGACCTTGTAGAGGGCGCGGGTGTCGCCGCCCTGCGCCTCGCCCAGCCAGCCGGTCAGCACGCCGAGGATGTTCTGGATCTCGCCGAGCGCCTTGCCGAGCGCCTGCCGCTCGTCCTTGAGCTGGCCGTTGCCCGCCTCGGAGGAGATGAACTCCTGGATCTCGGCGGAGACGGCGAGCAGCGCCTTGCCGTTGTCCCGAACGATCTTGCGGAAGATCAGGTCGAGACTCTGGATGGCGGTGGTGCCCTCGTACAGCGTGTCGATCTTGGCGTCGCGGACGTACTGCTCCAGCGGGTAGTCCTGGAGGAACCCGGAGCCACCGAAGGTCTGCAGGGCCTCGTGCCCGAGCATCTCGTACGCCCGCTCCGAACCGACGCCCTTGACCAGTGGGAGCAGCAGGTCGTTGACGCGCTTGGCGAGCTTGGTGGCCTGCTCGTCGCCGGCCGCCTCGGCCAGCGCGACCTTGTCCTGCCAGGTGGCGGTGTAGAGGACCAGAGCACGAAGACCTTCGGCGTACGACTTCTGCAGCAGCAGCGAGCGGCGCACGTCCGGGTGGTGGGTGATGGTGACCCGGGGGGCGGTCTTGTCCGCCTGCTGGATCAGGTCGGCGCCCTGCACCCGGTTCTTCGCGTACTCCAGGGCGTTGAGGTAGCCGGTGGAGAGGGTGGCGATGGCCTTGGTGCCGACCATCATCCGGGCGTACTCGATGATCATGAACATCTGCCGGATGCCGTCGTGCCGGTCGCCCAGCAGCCAACCCTTGGCCGGCACGCCGTGCTCGCCGAAGGTCACCTCGCAGGTGTTGGAGACCTTCAGGCCCATCTTGTGCTCGACGTTCGTGGCGTAGACGCCGTTGCGTTCGCCCAGCTCGCCGGTGGTCTCGTCGAAGTGGAACTTCGGCACCACGAAGAGCGACAGACCCTTGGTGCCGGGGCCACCGACGCCCTCGACGCCCACCGGACGGGCCAGCACGTAGTGCACGATGTTGTCGCTCAGGTCGTGCTCGCCCGAGGTGATGAAGCGCTTGACGCCCTCGATGTGCCAGGTGCCGTCGGGCTGCTGGGTCGCCCGGGTGCGGCCCGCGCCCACGTCCGAGCCGGCGTCCGGCTCGGTGAGCACCATCGTGGAGCCCCACTGCTTGTCGATGAAGAGCTTGGCCCACCTCTTCTGCCGCTCGTTACCCTCGACGTGCACCACGTGCGCGAAGGACGGGCCGGAGGCGTACATCCAGACCGGCGCGTTCGAGCCGAGCACCAGCTCGGCGAGCGCCCACCACAATGCGCGCGGGGCGTTGGTGCCGCCCAGCGCCGGCGGCAGGTCCAGGCGCCAGAACTCGGAGTCCATGAATGCCTGGTACGACTTCTTGAACGACTCCGGCAGCGGCGCGGTGTGCGTCGCCGGGTCGAAGACCGGTGGGTTGCGGTCACTGTCGGTGTAGCTGGCGGCCAGGTCCTCGCGGGCGAGGCGATCCACCTCAGCGAGGAAGCTGCGGGCGGTGTCGGTGTCGAGATCCGAGTACGGCTCCTGGCCGAACGCCCGGTCCGCCCCGAAGACCTCGAACAGGTTGAACTCGAGATCCCGGAGGTTGCTCTTGTAGTGGGTCATGCTCGCTGGCCCCGCTTCCGGACAGGTGTTACCGATCAGTAACCCTGACTGTATTACTCGCGGGTAGGCAGCGACAAGCCGATCACGGGAGTGACGGCGGTTACACACCCGCGGTGTGGCCGGTCGGCTCAGCTCTCGGCGGCGCCGACTTCCCAGCTCGGGACGGCCACTGCCGCGCCGGTACGGGTGCCGACGTACTCCATCAGGACCAGCGCGATGTCGTCGTCGAGCCGACCGTGAACCCACTCGACGAGGGCGGTCTCCAGCGACGCCAACCCGTCGGCGACAGTGCCGTGGCCGAGCAGTCGCCAGGCCCGGTCGGCGGTGGGGAAGAACTCGCCGTCCCGCCGCGCCTCGCCGAGGCCGTCGGTGAACAACAGCAGCCGGTCCCCGGGTTCCAGGCGTTCGACCCGGGGGCGGACCACCGGCATGAAACCGAGCGGAGGTGCCGGGGCCGGCGGTTCCAGCGGGATCACCGCGCCCCGGCGCAGCAGCAGCGGTGGTGGGTGCCCGCAGTTGACGATGGTGAGGGTGCCGCCACGCTCCTCGACCAGCGCCGCCGTGACGAAGTCCTCGTCGCCGACGTTACGGGCCACCGCCCGGTCCAGGTCGGCGACGACAGCGCGAAGGTCGGCCCGCTCGTACGCCACGTGCCGGTAGGAACCGAGGACGATGCTGGCCAGCCGGACCGCGTCCAGGCCCTTGCCGCGCACGTCACCGATGATCATGCGAACGCCGTAGGGAGTGTCGATCGCCTCGTACAGGTCGCCACCGATCTCGGCCGTCGCGGTGGAGGAGATGTAGCGTCCAGCGACCGAGAGGGTGCCGACCTGTGGGCCGAGCGGGCGCAACACCGCCTGCTGGGCCACCGAGGCGAGCTTGGTCAGTTCGACGATTCGCTCGGCCTGACGCTGGCGAACCCAGGCCACCGCCACGGCCAACCCGGTGGTGACAGCGACCGCGACAACGTTGACCGAGGTGACCAACGAAACCTTCGGTGCGACCAGCGCGAAACCGGCGCCGACAAGTGTCGCCGTAACCCCGACCCCCAGGACCACCATCCAGGACGCCAGAGCGGCGGCGACAACCGGCGCGGCCGCCAGGAGCGCGACGTAGTGCACCTTACGGCCGTCCGCCGCCTCCACCGCCGACACGATCGCGAGCAGACCGAGGGCCGCGCCGAGGCCGGCGCGGGATCCGGGGCTCAGCGGGCGACGGCCCGACTGGAGGAGTCGCGTGGGTACGAGGGACAGTTTGCCTGATCCACGTGAACTGGTGAATGAACCTGACCCGTCGTCTGAGGAGGTTCTGTCCGGCCGGCCCAGTCGGCCGGCCGGATCAGTGTCGCCGTTCCCGGTCAGCCGAGGACCTCGTAGCGGACGGTGAGCGCGCCCACGTCCACCGAGGCGATGCTCGCGAAGGCGGCCCGGGAGAGGTCCAGGCAGCGGCCGTCGATGAACGGGCCCCGGTCGTTGATCCGCACTGTCACCGACTTGCCGTTGGCCGGGTTGGTCACCCGGACCTTCGTGTTGAACGGCAGGGTCTTGTGCGCGGCGGTGAGCGCGTCGGGGTTGAACGACTCGCCGTTGGCGGTGAGCTGCCCGTCGGAGTAGAACGACGCGCCGCACGACCCGCTCTCCAGCACCTTCGCCGCTGCCGTGGTCTTCCGAACGGTCGGCTTCGGCTTCGGCTTCGGCGACGCGGTGCGCTCCCGGCCCCGGGAGGCGGCCTGCTGCGACCGGGTCGCCGACGGGCTGGGGATCGCGCTGGGCGAGGCGCTGACGCTCGGGGAGACGGACGGGGAGCTGGGGGTGAGGCTGCTCGCGGCGGTGGTCGGGGTCAGGTCGAGCGCCGCCTGACCCGCCTGGTCGGAGCTGGAGGCCAGCTGCACGGCACCGACTGTGCCCCCGACGGCGAGGGCGACGCCGACCGCCGCGGTGGCCACGATGCCCGCCGGGGAGGAGAAGATGCGGGTACGGGAGTGCTTGCCTGCCACCGGCTCGGTCCTTTCGTCGTCTGAACAAACCGGGTCGGACCGTAACGAGAGAAGCACTTCCGAAGTCAACGTGATCACGGTGTTATGCCCGTATTTGAACAGGTTCTTGTAGCCGATCATCCGACCCGGGGTGGGCCGGGCGGCCCGGGTGCCGGCACGCCAACCGCCGGTGCCGCAGGATGGGCGGATGTCCGCCGAACTGACCGAACGCCTGGCCTCCCTCTTCCGGTGGGTCGACCCCGGTCCGGGCACCAGTCACCTGGTCAGCGACATCTCCGGGTGGTGGCGCGATCCGGCGGTGCTGGCCGAACTGGGGCCGGCCCTGGTGGCGCCGTACCGGGCCGCCCGCCCGACAGTGGTGCTGGCGCCGGCCGTCACCGGGCTGCTGCTCGGGCCACTGGCCGCCACCGCCCTCGGGGTCGGCTTCGTGGCCGCGCACAAACCGGGTGACGGGCGACTGCCGGCCGGGCCTCTCACCTGGGCGCAGAGCCCGCCGGACTACCGGGGCCGAGTGGTCGACCTCGCCATACGGGACCGGCACCTCGGCCCCCACGACCGGGTGCTGGTGGTGGACGACTGGGTGCGCACCGGCGCGCAGTTACGCGCCCTCTACGACATCTGCGCCGCACGCGGAGCCGAGGTGCTGGGCACCGCGGTGGTGGCAGTGGACTGCCCGCCCGACGTCGCCACCGACCTCCGGATCACCGGCCTGATCGATGCCGCGGAACTGCCCGCTTGACCTGAAGCGAGATTCAGCATCGACGATCGGCTGATGAGTGACGGAGTTCTCGACGAGGCGTACGAGCGACTGCACCGCACCGGCCCGGAGTTCGAAGGCTGGCTGTCCAACCACGGGCCGATGGCCGTCGAGGCGTTGGTCCGGCACGGGCACCAGCAACGGGTGCACCGCTGGCTCGACGACTACCTCGACCGACTGGACGAGCTGCCCCGAGGGCTGCACCCGATCGACGACTGGCGGGAGGCGCTCGGCGACCCGAAGCGGGCCGGTGACTGGCTGGCGTACTTCGACGGGCAACTGCGCGAGCACCCGTGGCGCGACGTGCTCGGCACCTGGTGGCCCCGACTCCTGCCGGGCATCGCGGCCGGTGCCACCCACGGAGTGATCCGGGTCGGGCACGCCGTGCGCGTACTCGAAGCAGGCGACGAGAACCCCCGACGGCTCGCCGAGTTGGGCCAGGCCCTCGGCTACTGGGCGGCCCGCTGGCAGTCGATCCCCGGCGCCGACCGGCTGCTCGCCGACGAGACGCACCGGCCGGGCACCGACGACGTCGACGTGGAGACCGCGCTGGCCGGGGTGCCCCGGATCGACGATCAGACCGGGGGCGTCCGGGATCGACTGGGCCGGCTGCCGGCCGTACCCCGGTGGGAGCCGTCGCTCGCGGCGCTGCGGCCCGCGCGGACCCCGGCCGAGGCGGAGCGAGGGCTCACCACGCTCGTGCACCGGGCCGGCCTGGACTACCTGCGCTTCGGGCACAGCGACCCGGTCATGCTGGTGCACGCTGTCACCGCGCCGACCGCCGTGCTGCGTACCCTGCCGGCTCTGGACCGGCGGCTGTGGGCGCCGAGCCTCGCCGCGGCCTGGGCCGCGACGGCGGCCATGACCTCCGTGTACGCTTCGGCCGACGGGATCTCACCACCGACAGTGAGCCCCGCGACGCCGCCGGAGGTCTTCGCCCGCGCGGCCCGGCACGGCGACGAGCACGTGGTCAAGCTGGCCGACGCGATAGTCGACGCGTACGCGGCGAGTGGTGACGAGCGGCTCCTCACCGCACCCGGCTACGCCGGCCAACTGATCTGAGCGGACGACGGGTGTTGCGGCGGCGGCCCCGACGTTGCTGACCTAGCCTCGGCAGGATGTGGCCTCGGATCGGTGAACTGCGCGCCCTCGCCCTCGGCACCCCCGGCGAGTTGAGGGCGACCCTCAACACCCTGGTGCTGGCAGGTCTGAAGACCGCGACGGCCGGCCGGCTCGCCGAGTACGCGGAAGAAAGCGAGGAGTTGGAGCACGTCGGCGAACGCCTCGCCCTGGTCGACGACGACAACGCCCTGGCCGGGATCGTGGAGATCACCGGGGTCGAGGTGGTCCGCTTCGCCGACGTGCCCTGGGACTTCGCGCACGCCGAAGGCGAGGGTGACCGCTCGATCGAGGAGTGGCGGGCCGGGCACTCGGCCTACTGGGCGCGGCTCGGCACACCCGTCGACGGCGACACCCCGATCGTCTGCCTCCGTTTCCGGCTGGTCTCCGGCGGCGAGGGCGGTGTGGCCGGCGGCGACCTCGGCACCTGACCCGGCCGGGTCGGCGCGGCGGCCTCAGCCGCGCAGTTGCGGCAGCAACCGCGTCGCCACGTCCACCAGGACGGCCTCGTCACCCGCGTACCAACTGCTGGCCCTCGGCCAGTGCGTGACCACGTCGGTGAAGCCCAACTCGGCGGCCCGGCCGACCTGATCGGCGAAGAACTGCGCGCTGCTGAGGGAGAAGACCGGCGCCGCGTCCAGCGAGAGATAGCGGTCCAGACTGGCGGGGTCGCGGCCAGCCTCGTCCAGTGTCCGATCCATCCGTGCGGACAGCGCCGACACGCCGGCCCACCAACCCGCCACATCGTCGTCGTCACCGGTGCCGGTGGTCACCCACCCCTGCCCGAAGCGGGCCACCAACCGCATCGACCGTGGCCCGTTGGCAGCCACAACGAACGGCACCCGAGGCTGCTGCACACAACCCGGGTTGTTGCGGGCATCCACAGCGGCGAACCATTCGCCACGCCAGGTGGTGCCATCCTCCCGCAGGATCAGATCCAACAACTCGGTGAACTCGGCGAACCGGTCGACCCGCTGACGCGGCGGCAACGTCTCACCACCCAGCACCGCCGAGTCGAAGCCGATGCCGCCCGCCCCCAGACCGAGCAACAGCCGGCCGGCCGAGACGTCATCCACAGTGGTGATCTGCCGGGCGAACGCGGCCGGGTGCCGGAAGTTCGGTGACGCCACGAGGGTGCCCAACCGAATCCGCGAGGTCACCGTCGCGGCGGCGGTCAGCGTCGCCATCGAGTCGAACCACGGGCCGTCGACCAGGTCACGCCAACCCAGGTGGTCGTACGTCCAGGCGTGGTCGAAGCCCCACTCGTCGACCTGCCGCCAGCGACGCTGTGACTCCGCCCACCGCTGGTCGGGCAGGATCACGATGCCAATCCGCATGATCGCCAGCCTAACCGGGACGACGGCTGGGCCGGGTTCTCGCTACCGTCTAGCTCTGGACCTCACGGCGGCCTGCCGGAGGGCGACCTGCGGCTTGCCCGCCGGCCACCCCCCAACCCGAGCGACTACGGCTTACGGCACCTGCAGGCAGGGCACGCCACCATTTGAACGCTGGTGATAGATCGCCGAACGGGTATACGGGCCATACACCCCGTCGGCGGGAATGGATTCCGCAGCCTGAACGGCTTTCAGTGCCTTTTCGGTTGTTGGACCAAAGTTGCTGTCGCCGGTGAGCGGATAGACGCCCTTGCTACGGAGAGTCCATTCGTAGCAGACGTTCATTGTGACCTGCAGCTGGAAGACGGCAGAGTTCACATTGCCCCGGCGCAGCGTGCAATTGACGTTGCTTCCGTACGCAGGCACGTCGGCCCCGTTGTAGGAAATCCACTTGTTGCAGGTCGAGGTTGCCATGGCTCCCACCCCACCCGCCGGAGCAGCCAATACAGGCGTCGTGGTGGCTGCGGCAGCGATGGCCGCCAGCGCAAAAATTGTCAGGATGCGACGCAGCAACATATTTCCTCCTGTGCCGTAGCATTTGGCTAGCCCCGTGCCACGCCTGAATGCCCTCGGCTTGAACCGACGATATCCCAGACAGCTAGCCGGATCAATGTCTCTGGTTTGGAAAAATGCAACAGTTACCGCTCATAAATCGCCGCCCTTGTGGAGCCAAGGGTCGATCGCCGAGACGGCGGCCCAAATCTCCCAAATCCCATGATGCCGCCACTCCTCCCACCGACAGGCGGCCTTTCGGTCCGGGCCAACGTCCGGGCCGTCATCGCCGCCTGAACGTGGCTAGAGTTTCGCTGTGGACCTACCGGCGCGACGGAGCGACACCGTACGAGCATTCGGCACCCTGTCACTGGTGGCGGGCTTCGTGATCTCGCTGCTCAGCATGTCGTCCGGCTCCGAGTGGCTGAGGCCGCACATCCTGGCCGCGTTCCTCATCCTGACCGGTCTCGGTCTGCGGATCGAGGTGGCGATCGCCGACCGGCAGTCTTAGATCCACCGCTGTGGCCAGCCCGTACCCTCCTGGGATGCCCACCGAAGCAACCGCCGCCCGCGTGTCCCGGGATGACCGGACGCGTCGGATCCGCATGATCCGTACGGTGGCGCTGCTGGTCGGCGTGGTGGTTCCATCCCTCGTTCTCCGTGAGTTGGTCGAAGCCCGGTTCGGTCGCGGACCGCTTGCCGACCTCAGCGCGCTCGCGGTGCCAATGGCGGTGACGGCGTGGCTCGCGCCGTACGCCTCCTATCGACGGCGCGACGCCCTGCTCTGGCTGGTCGGCCCGGGCATCTACGTCTTCACTGTCATCGCCTGGCGGTTGGCCCTCCTGCCGCACCGCGACTGGAGCCCTCGCCCCGAGGAAAAGGCCCGGATGCGCTGGTCCAGCGACCCGGAACACGCCGGCACCTGGTTCCTGACCGAGCCTGACAGTGACACGCGTCACACTCTTTCCCCGTAGGGGCGGCGCGTCCGGCTCCGACCCCTCCGCGAGCGGCTGTCGAAGAGACGCTGACCTCGACCGAAGGTAGGAGAGAGACCATGCCGCAACTGTTGCGGGTGCAGTGCTTCAACGTTTCGCGCGACGGGTTCGGGACCGGAGAGGGGCAGAGCCTCGAACGGCCCTTCGGCCACGCCGACCCCACCGCGCTGTTCTCCTGGCGTGCCGCCACCGCCAGCTTCGTGTACCGCACCGAGCCGGGCGGCAGTCGTGGTCTGGACGACTACCTGACCCGCGACGCCGAGTGCAACATCGGCGCGGAGATCATGGGCCGCAACAAGTTCGGCCCCCAACGTGGCCCGTGGAAAGACCACGAGTGGCAGGGCTGGTGGGGGGACAACCCGCCGTTCCACACACCGGTCTTCGTGCTCACCCACCACGTACGCCCGTCGTTCTCCCTGGCCGACACCACGTTCCACTTCCTCGACGCCAGCCCGGCCGAGGCGCTGGCCCAGGCGAAGCAGGCAGCCGGTGGGCGAGACGTACGCCTCGGTGGTGGGGTGGCGACCATCCGCGAGTTCATCGAGGCCGACCTGGTCGACACGATGCACATCGCCGTCGCGCCAGTCGACCTCGACCGGGGTGAGCGCCTGTGGGACAGCCCCGACGAACTGCTCGACCGCTTCCACCTCGAGTCGGTGCCGAGCCCCAGCGGAGTCACCCATCTCCTGTTCTGGAGACGATGACCGCGCCCTGTCCCAGCCTTTGCCATGGCCCACCCGGAACCACCGGAACCTGTGGCCCGGCCTCAACCATTTCCGACACGGGTGACGTTCTACCTGGAGAGGGGGTGGGGATGACCGAGACGTTCCACGAGTTCGTGGTGCACCGCGCGCCGGCGCTGTCCCGGACGGCCTACCTCCTCACCGGCGACCACCAGCTCGCCGAGGATCTGTTGCAGAGCGCCCTGGCCCGGACGTACCGGCACTGGCGGCGGATTCGCGACGGAGACCCCGAGGCGTACGTGCGGCGGGTGATGTACCACCAGCAGGTCTCCTGGTGGCGGCGTCGCCGGCTGACCGAACGCCTGGAGGCGCAGCCCGCCGACCGGGCCGGCGACGACCACTCCGAGGCCACCGCGCTCCTGCTGAGCCTGGTGAACGCGCTGCGCGTGCTCACCCCCCGTCAACGCGCCGTGATCGTGCTGCGCTCCTACGAGGACCTCACCGAGGCGCACGCCGCCGCGGTGCTCGGCTGCTCGGTCGGCACCGTCAAGGCGCACCATCCGAAATGGTTTCAATCCTACCCAATAACCGCATTTTTAGACCGCCCTGACCTAGTCGAGCAGCCCGCGTATGGCGCTCGCGAGGTTGGCAAGCCTTTCGTCTGCGCGGTCACGTCGGTGTTTGACCCATTCCTTGCCTTCGGCGGCGACGCCTTCGAGGACGTGCAGGGTGTGACTGAGCCCGGCGGCGTCTAGCGACAGCTCAGCGATCTTGGTTGGGTTCTCGTCGTGCTGGAGCGTCCCGTTGTCAGGATCGCTCACTCGGATTGAGATGGGTTCTCCGTTGAACAGAGTCAGCTCGAAGGTCTGCTGTCGGGTGGCGATGCCGTCGATCCGTACGGCGGCGACGGCGTCGAAACGGTAATTGAGCCGTTGGGTTGTGCGGCTTGCGGAGGTTTCGAAGTCGAGATCGATGTTGACCTGCCGGACGCCGTCGTCGGTGAGGAGAAACAGCAGCAGGCGATACCGGGAGTATCGCCATGGTCCTTGTGGGTAGCGGGCCTTCTTGCAGGAGGGTGCCGGCGCCTCGATGAAGGCGTGTGCGATTACCTGGCTGGGGCGGAGTCGGTATTGCTGCATCGCCTGGTCGACCAGGACCTTGCGGTCGCTTTCCAACCAGGTGGCCATCTCGGTATCCGACGGCTTGTCGGACAGCTTGTGGCACCACCGGTGGTATGCCGCCCAGCGGGCCGTGTCCTTGTCGTTGCGTTCCGCTTGGTCGTCGGCGACCCTGCGATGCTCGGCGACGATCCGGAACGACGATCGCACCGCCGGCACCGCGGACGCCACCGCGAGCACGAACCAGCCCGTGCCGGACAAGGGGGCGCTGGTCACGACGGCAGGAACGGCCCAGAGGCTCCCCGCGGCAAGGAGGGCCAGTCCCCCGACGTGGAGGGCCGTGGTCCTGGCGGGGTTACGCAGCTGCTGACGGTACGACGTCAGCGTGTCTCGTTCCCATTGCCCTCGGACATCTCCCACCAGGTACCGGACGAGCCAGGCGACCCGTTCGGCGTCGATGCGCTGTTCCCGGTAGAGCTCGACCACCTCGTCGCGGAGGTGCCGCCGGATCCCCGCCGTCTGGTCGAGCCAGTAGGCTCGGTCGGTTCCTTCGGGCAGGTACCGGCGGAAGTAGCGGTCGAAGAGCCGGTCCACCTTGCGGGCGAAGCCTCCCGGTGGCGCATCTCGTCGCCGCTGCTGGGGTGGACGGATCTGGGCTTCCTTCGCGCGCAGCCGTGTTCCGCGGTAGTACCGGCCCGCCCCACCGACGCAAAACGCGGCCAGTCCGACCAGGGCGGCGAGTAGACCGAGGAACGGGTCGAGCGTGCCGCGGGCCGCCACCAGCACGATCATCTGCACCACGGCGAGAGTGAACACGGCCGCGCCAGCGCCGGCGCGCAGCCAGTCGCGCAGCGCAACAGCAGCGGGTTGCACCGGTAGGGTCCGAGGCTGCGCGGGTGTGGGATGAAAGAACTTCCAGACGCGGTTGAATCGGTCCTCCGCCGTGCGCTGCGAGTCCGCCAGGGCGACGGACTTCCGCCACATCTCTTCTTGCATCGCGCCTTCGAGCAGTGCCTCGAGGTGGCCGTAGATCCCGTCGCGTTGACGCCGGTTCAGCGCATCGATTTCCTTAACCACGAGGTCTGTCTCAGCGGCGCTGACCGGGGCCAGGAGGTGGATGATTGCCTTCAGCCCCGCGGTCCACTCGTCATGGTCGTCGAGATGGGGCAGGCTGGCGCAGATGGCGGTGAGGCGATCCAGCTCTTCGGAGGCGAGTTGGCGCAGGGTACGTCCGCTCAACAGGGCGATCAGCCGGTAGAACTGGACCTCCGTGGTCACATACCCGCCGGCGACCGCCTTCTCGATGAGCTCGCACGCCTGATCACGAACTCTCGCGTCGAGATACTTCAGCGCGAAGGCGAACTGCTCCTCCGGACTCGGGTTTGGCGGCAACCGGTAGAAGTTGATGTCACCGTGGACTACGCCTGCCTGTACGTCGACGTTTGCATCTCCTTGGGCGACGTTGGTCGCCGTCGGGGTCGTCATCACAGGTCCCGCACCACGGCGATGATCGCCGCGAGCCGCGCCGCCAGCTCAGACACGTCGACGACCAGGCCCCGCAACCGCTTGAGCGCCACCATTAGGCCACTCTTCTTCTCGGGTGTGCCCGCCGAGACGCATGCCGTTGCCGCCTCGAGTTCCGCCTCTGCGGCGGCGTAGGTTTCTTCGTCCAGCTGTCCGTCGAGGTGGGCCTGCTTGAGGTGGGTTCGCAGGTCCGCGATGCTCGCTGCCAGATCGATCGGCCGCTCGGCGCCAGCGCCGACGGTGACGTTGCCGTAGATCTGCCCGGCCTGCACCCCGACGTGGGCGTTCCCGGTGGCGATGTTGCGGTTGGTCGTCGGCATCGTGGGGCTCCCGTCCCGGTCCGCGCCGCCTCGGCTGGCCGGCCCGTCGATGATCATTTCTCGCGCTAGTGCGGTGGCGAACGCGGCGGCGTGACGTGCGGCCTTCGGTTGCCAGTCCTGTCCGTCCGTGGCTGCCTTGCTGCCGTCGGCGTGGTCGCTGATGCCGCGCACGACCACCACGGGCAGGGCACGGTTGAGATGGCCCGCCTGGGCCACACCGGCCGCTTCCATCTCAATCGCCACGGCGTCGTTGTAGTGCTGACGGATCCAGCGGGCCTGTTCGGAGATCCCCGAGTCCTGCACCACTTCCCCTGCCGCAATCGGCCCGAAGTGGACTTTGGGCGCTGCGCCTACGGGAAGACCCCGGCGCCACGCGGCGGACCTGTCGACGTGGTGGGCGATCTGGTCGGCCTCGTGGGGGATCTCCCACGCCTTCGGTCGGGCCTTCAAACCGTCGTCCTCGCTGGTGCCGCCGTGGTAGGCGTAGATCTTGCTGGCGACGACGACATCACCGAGTCGGATGTTGGGCCAAAGGCCACCGGCGACTCCCACGAACAGCACAGCGGCCGGGGAGAATTCGGCCATCGCCCGCTCGGCGAGCACCGCAGCCGGATGATTGCCCTTACCGACCAGCCCCAGGGCGACCCGGCACTCGCTTTGGCTGATCCGGCCGACCTCGAAGCGGGTGCCGGCGGGGTGCCGCCGTACACGTAGGTCAGTCAGTTGGTCGCGGACCGCTGCGTACTCGAGGTCCAGCGCCGTGAGGATCACGACGAGACCGCTGTTCGTGCTCACGCTGTCTCCCTGTCTGCCTGGCTGAGGGGCCGGATCATCGGAGGGTGAAGAGTCGTGCGGGGCCCGGGACGGAACAGCCGAGCGGGACGCCCACCATCGGTCTTGCGACTCGGCCCGGCGGGGACGATGAAGCCGTCGACGCTCTGCACTTTCCGGTAGAAGTTCCGCGCATCGAGCGGCACGCCCCACACCGCCTCGTACACGTCCTGAAGCTCCGAGATCGTGAACGTCGGACCACAAAAAGCGGTGGCGAGCGCCGAGCGCTCCAACTTCTCCCGCGCCCTGTCGACCCCATCGGTCAGGATCTGCTCATGATCGAAGGCAAGCTGCACGTCACCGGACAACGCCTGCTCCACCGGCGTCCAGCATGCCCAGGATGCGTCGGTGCCGGCGACCGGCTCGGGTAGCCGAGGGGCGATGGCCAGGTAAGCCGCGGAGACCACCCGCCCTCGAGGGTCACGATCCGGCGCACCGTAGACGCCAAGTTGTTCGAGGTGCAACTGATCCGGCCCCAAGCCCGCCTCCTCGGCAAGCTCTCGATGGGCAGCCGTCACGAGGTCTTCCTTTTCGTGGCCAAGGAAACCACCAGGCAGGGCCAACGCGCCCTGATAGGGCTCAATCCCGCGCTCGATCAACAGCACATGAAGGCAGGACTCCCGCAAGGTGAGGATGACGAGGTCAACCGTCAGTAGAACCGGCGGTGGCACCCAGTGATCGTGAGACATGGACCGACCATAGACTTATTGTCACCCTGACAGCGAGCCTACGGTGCTGTCGGATTCCAGCGTTTCCCGCGCCCAGGCGCCGGCCAGCCGCTCTCGTTGCTGGTCGGACTGCGCTGGCTTGACCTTGGTAGACCCGCGTCGCACCACAAGCGGCCACCGATCTGCGTCGTCGTACTACCGGCTTGTGGCGAAGCCCGGGACGGGGAGGCCGGACGCCTGAAGCCGGTTTGGCATGCGGAATAGCGGCGCGGCGCGGTGCCGGAGTCGTCGGCCCGGCCACATAGGATCTTCTCGTGTCCTCCCTGCCGTGGGACTTTGTTGTGCTTGGCGTGCCGGTGTCGGTGCAAGCCAAGTCGACGAGTCGCACCCGGTGGAAGGCGGCTGTGAGCGCAGCGGCTCGTGCAGCGTGGCCAGCTGGAGGCGAGCCTCTCCGGGGTAGACTCCAGATCCACGTGACGTGTTACCACGACAGCGCTCCGCCACTGGACGTGGACAACATGCTCAAGCCGATCCAGGATGCCCTCATCGGCATCGTGTACGTCGACGATGGGCAGCTTGTGGACTGCCACGGGCATCTCCGCGATGTCAATGCTCAGTACGGAGTAAGGGGCATGACGCCCGCGCAGGCGCACGGGTTTGTCTCCGATGGCCCCTTCGTGCACGTTAGGATCGAACCGGCCCCCGAGCTAGGGAGGCTGCCATGAGCCCTAAGCGCCGGAAGAATCTTTTCACCAATTATCTGCAGCGGATTGTTGCCGAACTGCAGGCCGATGGCTGGATTGTGAGCACGGAAGATCAAGGCTTGCCCGGTGCGTTCAGAGCCGATCTTGTTGCGCGGCGCGGGGACGAGATGCTTATTGGTGAGCTCGCATCACGGGAAACTGCGAAACGTGACTCGCTTGAACAGTTGGCGCGACTTGCCGAGAGTATTCCGGGTGCTAGATTGCAGGTTTATTGGCTTGGCGATGCTGCCGAGAACCTGCCGGCGCCAGCCAATGTCGAACGCATCATCGTCGAAGCGAGAGGGGTGCTGCCATACTCGACACCAGCAAGTCTGCTACTTGCTTGGGCTGGTCTTGAAGCGGCGGTTACGCATCTCTCTTCGGAGCTTAGACTGCAAGTGATGGAAGCTGGCGCATCGTCATGGCAGACGCTGACAAGCTTGTATAGCCTTGGCCATATCGATGAATCCGACTTCAAGCGACTTAGTGAGCTTTGGCGTGTCCGCAACGACATTGCTCATCGTGGGAGCCCAACTAAACCGTCGAATGAAGACGTTTCATTCGTGCTTGATCTGGCTCGGCGTATGGTGAGAGGCCAGTACGCCTCTTTGGATGACATGATCGATTGGTTCCTTGGGCGTTACGAAGACCCGGTTAATCAGTTGCCATACGACGGCGCTGAGGGAGGCTACCAGTATCAAGGCGATGGGCCATTTGATGCGGATGAGGTGCTTCGGGAAGCGTTTCCGCAATCCTCGGAAGCGTCGTTTCTTGAGGCGACCCGCCTTCTCAACAGCATAGCTGCAGAGTGGGTTTTGAAGCGCGACGAATAGTTGAGCGTGCTAGATTTTTATGGATCATGCCGTGATCTCGCATGCCCTACTTGCCCTGAATGCTTGGTGAGTTGTTTTTATCGACAGGAGCGATTCGTGGCGTGCGGCTCCGGTCGGGGCTTCGAGTCGTGGTCGACAACTGTCCTGCCTGGAGCCTCGCACCCATCGACCACCGGGTCAGCCACACCCGCCCAGAGCTGCAAGATCAGCTAAATTGTTCACTGCGTCAGGCGACATCGAACATGCCAGCGCGGAAATTCGCGACCCTCATACGGACAGTTTCGCGGGCTGGCTTCTTTCGACGCTTGACTACCGTCAAGCGGCACGGTCACGACGCCATCGGCCGGCTGCGGGCGACAGCCCTCGACCTGATCGACCCGACGGTGGAGAGGAGCCAGCAGTGACGGCCCGACTGCGCGAGACGCTGCACGCCGCGGCCGACGTCCCCGCCTATCCGGTCTACGAACGAGCGCTCGCCACCGCCCGCCGCTCACGCCGCCGGGCCGTCCTCGTCGCCGTCGCGGTGCTCGTGCTCGTCGCACTGACCGGGGCTGTGCTCCCGCTGACACGTACACCTGCCGCCGATCCGGCGGCCAGCGTGGACGCCTCGCTGCCCGACCGGATCGCGCTGCCACCGCTCGGGGCGCTGCACGTCACCGACCGACCCCGGCTCGGGCCGGCGTCAGTCATCTTCAGCGGTCAGGCGCCACGCCTGCAGGGCTCTGACGAGGACGGCGTGGTCGGTGTGGTCAGCGCCGACTCCGACCGCTACCGGATCTTCCCGATGGGTTACGAGGCACCCGTCGGCGAACAGGTGATCCTTTCCCCGGACGGCCGCTTCGTGGCCCGGCCCGCCGGCTCGGAGAACGACCCACGGGTCGACGTCATCGACCTGGTCACCGGCCATACCCGTCAGCTGCACAGCACTGTCGCCAACAGCGTTTGGACGACCCCCAAGGCCTGGTCCCCGGACGGCAGCCAACTGGTCGTCGACGACAGCGTGCCGAACGACCCGACGCGCAGCACCTACCGGCGGGTGCTGAACATCGTCACGCTGGACGGCGAACGCTGGACCCAGCTGGCCGACGCCGCCCAACAGCCGATCTTCGGCGCACCCGTCGCCTTCGCCCCGGGGGGTGCAAGGGTCGCGTACCAGATCGGTCGGACCGTGACGGTCGCCGACAAGGACGGCCGCACGCTCTCCTCCTTCGAACTGCCCGCCGAGAGCTGGCTGGCCGGTAAGGGGGCGTGGACGACGGACGGGGCGTTGACGCTGATCAGCCGGAAGGCCGGCACCACCGACTGGAGCCTGCGTCGCGTCGATCCCGCGAACGGCCGGGAGGCCGCACCGCTGCTCCTGCCCGGTGTCGCAGGCGTGACAGCCATCCGACTGCTCGGCTCGGGCCCGGACGGGTCGGCGCTCGTGGTCGCCTACCAGCCCGAACCTCTCAGCCCGGACCGGTTCGACCAGCCGTTGGAGCTGGACCAGCGCACCCACTACTCAAACGTGCGCAGCGTACGGGTGCTGGCGCTGACGCCCGACGCCACCGCGCCACGGACCCTGATGACCGCCCCGGAGCAGATCCTCGCCGTCGACGTCGCCGACGACGTGGTGAGCGCCGGCCGTACACGCGACGCGAACCCTCCCGGCGGAGTGGGTGGTCGGTTCTGGGGCTGGGGGATCCTGATCACCCTCGTGATCGCCGGCATCGGCGTTTACCTCAACCGCAGCGGGCTGGCGCTCTGGCTCGACGACCGGCGCGTCCGTCGAGCCCACCGGGCCGCTCAGAAATGAGATGCGCACCCGATGGCAGACCTGTTGGATCTCGACATGGCGCATGAGCTTGTTCGTCCTCGGAAGGCACAACCCGGTGACCGTCTCGCGGTCCTCTCGCCGTCCTTCGCCGCGCCCGGCGCCTATCCCGAAATTCACGAGCAGGCCATGCGACGACTTGCCGACCTCACCGGCCTCGTTCCGGTCGAATACCCCACTACCCGCCAGGTGGGTGCCAGCGCGGCAGCGCGGGCGGCGGACCTCAATGCCGCATTCGCAGACCCGCAGGTACGCGGCATTCTCGCCGCCATCGGCGGCGACGACCAGATCACCGTCATCCCTCACCTGGACGCCGACCTGGCCCGAGCTGACCCCAAGCCGTTCCTCGGCACCAGCGACAACACCAACCTGCACCACTGGCTGTGGGGCCTCGGCATCGCCAGCTTCTACGGCGGGTCCTCCCAGGTGCACCTTGGCCCCGGGCCTGCCGTTGACGACATCCACGCCCGGTCGCTGCGAGCGGCGCTGCTCACCGGGGAGCGGCTGGAGATCACCGATCCGGGCGAGTCCGAGGACGTCGGAATCGACTGGGCAGACCCGCAGGCGTTGACGTCCTTCGGAGAGCGCGAACCGACGGAGCCGTGGAGTTGGTACGGGCCGTCCCGCGCGGTCACCGGCCCCACCTGGGGTGGCTGCCTGGAGGTCGTCCAGTGGATCCTGACGGCGGGGCGCTTCCCGGTCCCCCCGGACGTCCTGCGCGGCGGGGTGCTGCTCATCGAAACGTCGGAGGAACTTCTCCCCGCCCGGGAGGTCGGCTGGATCGTCCGATCACTGGGCGAACGCGGTCTCCTCAGCGCTGTCGACGCCGTCCTGGTCGCCCGTCCGCCGGTCTCCGACCACACCCGTCGACCCCCGGCCGCCGATCGAGCGCGGCTCCGCGAGCAGCAGCGGGACACTGTCGTCGACGTGGTGACCCGCTACAACCCGGAGGCGGTCGTCTGCGTCGGCGTCCCATTTGGCCACACCAGACCGCAGTGGATCCTTCCTCACGGCGGCCCGATTACCGTCGATGGTGCGGAACGGCGCATCTTCGCCGACTACCGCTAGCGTCCCACCGCCGAGGGCGACGGCCGCTCGGAAGCACGCCGTCGGGCAAAAACGCTTGCCGATCCCCGGAGCGGTCGGGATCGTGCTCACATGCCGACCGGGACCGGGTACC
Organism: Micromonospora sp. NPDC005710; assembly: GCF_040630995.1. Taxonomy (NCBI): domain Bacteria; kingdom Bacillati; phylum Actinomycetota; class Actinomycetes; order Micromonosporales; family Micromonosporaceae; genus Micromonospora; species Micromonospora sp. NPDC005710. The sequence continues at coordinate 20,079 of NZ_JBEXYP010000011.1, forward strand.
ACGACGAACTCGGCGACTTCTTCGCCCAGAACGCCACCACGAGCCCCTACAACGCGTACACCGATCGGCCTGCGATGCTGGCGCTCGCTGGTGACGTCGCCGGTACGGACATCCTCGATGTCGGTTGCGGTGCCGGCCACTATGCGGCCGAACTGTTGGCGCGAGGTGCCCGGGTGACCGGCATCGACGTAAGCGCCACACTGCTCCGCCATGCGCACGCACGTGCCGCTCGGGCGCAGTTGCGCCTGCACGACCTGGAGCAGCCACTGCACTTCGCCGCCGACGCGTCGTTCGACGGGGTCCTCTGCGCGCTGGTCATCAACCATCTGACGAACCGCCGACAGTTGCTCGCCGAGATGCGTCGAGTGCTCCGTCCCGCCGGTTGGCTCGTCATCTCGACCACCCATCCGACGGCTGACTGGCGACACTTCGGCGGCTCCTACTACGACGAGTCCTGGGTCGACCTGCCGCACGGGCCGGGCGCCCTCCACTTCCAGCGGATGACGCTGGAAACCTTCCTCGACGAACTCCTGGACGCCGGATTCACTCTCGAGAAGCTCGTCGAGCCACGGCCGGGCACCGAACTCCGCGAGGTCGATGAGGACGCGTACGGCCGCCTCGCCGAAAGGCCGTCCTTCCTGGCCGCACGGATGCGGTCCCGAGACTGACGACCGGCTGCCTGCCCACCGCGCCGTCTGACACCCCGCCGCCCAATGTCGTGGTTGCTGCCGGCCCGCCTGTGGCAGGCCAGTGAATCCGGTGGACCGGCACCGACCGCGGTTGCAGACTGCGGGGATGGAACCGACACAGACGGCGCTCATCGTGCCGATACCCGAGGCCGAAGAGTCGGTGGGCCGGTTCCGGGCATCGCTCGACCGGGCCGCCGGTTGGGGCGTACCCGCGCACGTGACAGTCCTCTACCCGTTCCTGCCCCCGCAGCAGATCGACGAGCGGGTCCTGACGGTGCTGCGCGAGACCATTGCCGGAATACCGCGGTTCGACGTCGCACTGACGCACGTCGGTTGGTTCGGTGACACGGTCGTCTGGCTCGCTCCGCAGCCAGACCGCCCGTTCCGGGACCTCACATCGGCGGTGTGGCAGCAGTTTCCCGAAACACCGCCGTACGCCGGGGCGCACAGCGACGTGGTGCCGCACCTGACCGTCGGTCACGACGCCACCAAACCCGTGCTGAGCCACGCCGCGGAAACCATCTCCGCGCACCTGCCGATCAGCACGGCCATCAACACGGTCCGGCTCATCGCCGGAACGCCTGACGTCAGCCCCTGGCGTACGGTCTGCGAGTTGCCGCTGGGCGCCACACCACAGGCGCCGGGTGAGCGATTCGAAGCGTCCGCGGCGTGAAGGTGTGGCCCGGTCGATGATCGCGCTCATGGTCCGACAACATCGAAGGCCCTGACCAGGATTCACATCCTGGTCAGGGCCTTCGCAGTGGAGCGGGTGACGGGAATCGAACCCGCACTGTCAGCTTGGGAAGCTGATGTTCTGCCATTGAACTACACCCGCAAGCGGCACCACTGTACCCGAGTCGTCGAGCCTCTGCACTCAGGTCCCCCCGCCGGCCGCAGGTGTCCGCGTACCGCTCCGCCGGGCTGATCCACTCGGTTTCCTGCAAGTCGGGGCATCCGGAGGGCCGGAACCCCGCGACATCCTGGAAATCGAGTGGATCATGCCGGGCCGGCGAGCGGGCTCCGTTAGGACGGCGCCGGCGCCGGTGGGCCGGCGGCCGTGGTCAGGCAGCCGTGCACTGGACGTCACGGCTGATGAGGGTCGGGCGAGCCTGCGGGACGGCCAGTGGGGCGGCCACCGCCGCCTGGGCGTTTGGGTCGAGCCAGACCCGAACGGCCGGGCGACCCGGCGGTAGGCCCGGAATGCCCGCGATGTGCTGCTCGCGGCGGGTGAGCATCGCCACGTCGACGGTGAACTCGAACAGCAGCCAGTCGACCTGCGGCTCGGCCCGGGCGCTCTGCGCCAGGAGCGCCACCTGGACCGGATCGGTCACCGGGCGGGCGTGACCCGCCACGTACGCCTCGTCGTCGCTCTCCTCCGCCGGGAACGAGTGCAGCGCGTAACGGCCGTCACGTTCGAGGTCGCGGCGCTTGGGCGAGTCGATGATGAAGCAGAACAGCCCCGCGGGGGTGATGACCGGGGAGACCGGATGGACGCGGGGCCCGCCGTCGGCACGGACCGTGGCCAGATAGCCGAAGCCCGGCCCGTACTGCTGGAGGAGAACGCGGATCCCGTCGGCGAGTCGGGGCTCGTCGGCGGCGAATTCGGACCAGGAAGCCATGCGGGCATTCTATCGAACAAATGTACGAGCAGCGACCTCGACGCGCTGGTCACCAGCACCGAATCCGGCCACTTTTGGCGGCGCGGCTATGGTGGTCCGATGCTGCTCTCCGACCGCGACCTGGTCTCCGAGATCAAGGCCGGCACGCTGGGCCTGGAGCCGTTCGAGCCCACCCTGGTGCAACCGTCCAGCATCGACGTCCGGCTCGATCGGCTGTTCCGGGTCTTCAACAACCACCTCTACACCCACATCGACCCCGCGATGCAGCAGGACGACCTGACGTCGGTGGTCGAGGTCCCCGATGGCGAGCCGTTCGTCCTGCACCCGGGGGAGTTCGTGCTCGCCTCGACGCTGGAGGTCATCTCGCTCGGTGACCAGCTCGCCGGCCGGCTGGAGGGCAAGAGCTCCCTGGGCCGACTCGGGTTGCTCACGCACTCCACCGCCGGTTTCATCGACCCGGGCTTCTCCGGTCACGTGACGCTGGAGCTCTCGAACGTGGCGAACCTGCCGATCACGCTCTGGCCGGGCATGAAGATCGGGCAGCTGTGCATCTTCCGGCTCTCCTCGCCGGCCGAGCACCCGTACGGCTCGGTGGTCTACGGCTCGCGCTACCAGGGCCAGCGGGGGCCGACGCCCAGCCGCGCCTGGCAGCACTGGCGCACCTGGCCCACCCGCTGAGACCCACCCCCCTGAGACCGAGCCGCTGAGACCGACCCCGCTGAGACCAGGACGACGAGGGCCCGCCGCGAACGTGATCGCGACGGGCCCCTCGGTCACCCGGGGTCAGCCTGGGCGGCCGTAGCTGTGGATCGGGCCGTCGTCGACCTTCTTCATCTTGACCGGTTGACCGGCCTGCGATGCGTGCACCACCCAGCCGCCGCCGACGTACATACCGACGTGGTGGATGTCGCTGTAGTAGAAGACCAGGTCGCCGGGGCGCAGGTCTCCCCTGCTGACGTTCTTGGTGACGCGGCTCTGCGCGGCGGCGTTGTGCGGCAGCGACACGCCGGCCTTCGCCCAGGCGGCCAGCATCAGGCCGGAGCAGTCGTACGAGTTCGGGCCCTCGGCACCCCAGACGTAGGGCTTGCCGATCTGCGCGCAGGCGAACTTGACAGCGGTGCCCGCGGCGCCGCCGGGGTAGCTGCCCGGGCAGGGTGCCGGACGCAGTGGACCACCGCCGCCGTTGCCGTACACCTTGAGGCGCAGCTTCTGCAGGCGGTCGATCTCTTCGTTGATCTGCTTCTTCTTCGCCGCGAGCTGAGTTTCGGTGCGGGTCAGTTGCGCCACCATCTCGTCCAGCGGCGCCTTCTGCGCAGCCAGCTGGTCACGGAGGTCGGCGACCTCGCGTACGTCCTTCTGCTGGTTGTGCGCGAAGCGGTCGAGCATTTCGAGCTGGCCGACGACCTCGCTGGGCGACCGACTGCCCAGCACCGCGTTGACAGTGGAGACGTTCTCGCCCTTGTAGGCGCGTACCGCCAGGGCGCTGACCTTGTCCATCGCGGCGTCGACCTGACGCTCCAGCGGGGTGATCCGGGCGGCCAGCGCGTCGGCCTGCTTGCGCTTCGCGGCGAGGTCGGTGCGGGTGGCGTTGTGCCGTTCGATGATCGGTTCGAGCTTGTTCCAGTCGGCGTCGATCTGGCGCTCGATCTCGGCGACGGAAGGGTCGGCGTGGGCCGCCGTGGCGCTGCCGGTCAGGACGACGGCGATGCCGGCCAGCGCGGCGAGTGCGGTGGTGAAGCGGGACCAGCGTGGGCGCGGCACTGTCGACGCCGGAGCGGCTGATGCCGACCGCTCGGACGACGGCCGCGGGGCATGGAGTGCCACCGGGGTTCCGTACTCCTTCTTCCTGACCGCCTACCGGGTTAGCTGACGGGTTCGGGCGGGAAGTCGGCGCCCTACCGCAGTGGCTGCGGATTCACCCCGAGGGACCTGGGTCCCCGGTTCGCTCGGAAACGACTCGGCGGTGTCGGTCCGTTACCGCCCGGGCTGGGCGGAGCTGATGTCGGGCCGACGAATGACCAGAGTAGAGACGCCTGTTACCGATCCGCAACCCGTGTGGCGGTGACACTCCGTACCGATCGGGCGAGGTCACCGACAGTGTGTGAAGAATTCTTTCCACAGGCTTCGATAGATGGAAAGGTATTGACGCGACCTCCCGGACGGCGCGATGGTGACCTGAACTCACTCCGCAAGAATCTAGGGGGTTCGATGCACCATCCAACCCTGTCGACCGGCTGGCGGGCACTGCTCGTCGCCACCGTCGTCGCCGCCTCGACCACTGTGCCACTCTCCGTCGGCCCGGCCGCCGCCGCGCCCAGCACCGACCGCCAGCAGCAGTACGCCGCCGCGGCTGGCGACTACGGCGTACCGAGCGTCGTACTGCTCGGCGTCTCCTACCTGGAGTCGCGCTGGGACACCAACGCCGGCACACCGAGCACCAGTGGCGGCTACGGCCCGATGCACCTGACCGACGCGCGGCACGTGGCCGCGCTTCCGGCGGGGGGTCACCACGACTCCGGGGCCGAGGACCCCCGCGGGGACGACTCCCGGCCCGCCCTGGTGCCCGCGCCGCAGCCGGTCGAGGCGCCCGCCCCGTCCACCGCCGCGTTGCAGACCGTGGACGCCGCCGCCGCACTGACCGGTGTCACCGCCGAGGCACTGCGCACCGACGCGGGCCTCAACATCCGGGGCGGCGCCGCGCTGCTGAGCGCGTACCAGAGGGATCTGGGTGCGCCGGTCGGCACCGGCACCGACCCGGCGGCCTGGTACGGCGCGGTGGCCCGTTACTCGGGCGCGGACAGCGCCGACGCCGCGGCGGCCTTCGCCGACGAGGTCTTCACCACCATCGGCGCGGGCCAGTCCCGGACGACCGACGATGGCCAGCGGGTCAGCCTGCCGGCCCAGTCGGTGCGGCCCGAGCGTTCCTGGTTGGACCGGCTGGGCCTGCGCCGGCTGGCCCGCCCGGACGGGGTGGAGTGCCCGCTCACCATCTCCTGCGAGTGGATCCCGGCGCCCTACGAGGCGTTCGGTGACGGGGACTACGGCAACCACGACCTCTCCGACCGACCCGCGCGGCAGAAGATCGAGTACATAGTCATCCACGACACCGAGGCGAGTTGGGCGACGACCCTCAAACTCGTCCAGGACCCGACCTACGTGAGCTGGCACTATTCGCTGCGCTCGGTCGACGGGCACATCGCCCAGCACGTGAAGACCAAAGACGTCGGTTGGCACGCCGGCAACTGGTACGTCAACGCGAAGTCGATCGGGCTGGAACACGAGGGCTTCGCCGCGCAGGGGACCTGGTACACCGAGGCGATGTACCGGACCTCGGCGAAGCTGGTCCGGCACCTGGCGCTGCGGCTGGGCATTCCACTGGACCGCCAGCACATCATCGGCCACGACAACGTCCCCGGCACCGTCGCCTCGACGGTGCGGGGAATGCACTGGGATCCGGGCCCGTACTGGGACTGGACGCACTACTTCGACCTGCTGCACGCGCCCCGCCTGGACACCGGCACCCCGGCCACCGGGCTGGTCCGGATCGACCCGGACTACGCCACCAACCAACCGGCGTTCACCGGCTGCGTCACAGCGGGCGTGCCCTGCGCGCCGCGCGGCTCCTCGGCGGTGGTGCTGCGGAGCGCACCGGCCGCGGACGCGCCGCTCGTCAACGACGTCGCGCTGCGCCCGGACGGCACCCCGAACACGATGGCCGTGTCCGACCAAGGGGCCCGGGCATCCGCCGGGCAGACGTACGCCCTCGCCGGGCGGCAGGGCGACTGGACGGCGATCTGGTACCTCGGGCAGCGGGCCTGGTTCCACAACCCGGCGTCCGCGCCGACAGCCAGTTGGACAGTGGGTGTGGTGGCCACGCCGAAACCCGGCCGAACCACCATCCCGGTCTACGGGCGGGCGTACCCGGAGCAGGCGGCGTACCCGGACGGGGTGCCCTACCAGGCGATCTCGCCGCTGCAGTACACCCTGGCCGCCGGGCAGCGGTACGCCGTCGGCGCGGTACTGGCCGGCGAGTACTACCGGGCCAGCACGTTCGACGGCTCCTCGCCCGGCGACTGGACGGTGATCCGCGGCAAGAACCGGTACGCGCAGATCCAGTTCGGCCACCGGATCATGTACGTCGACCTCGCCGACGTGCAGCTGTTGCCGTCGCCGGTGGGCGCGCCCCGCTGAGAACCACGACGGCCCCCGGTCGGTGACCGGGGGCCGTCGTGTCGCGCGAGGTGGATCAGCCGGGTCTGCGGAAACCGGCGATGGGCATCGTGGTGATGCTCGACACCTGCACCGGTTTGCCGGCACGTGGTGCGTGCACCATCTGGTTGTTGCCGAGGTACAACCCGACGTGACTCAGGCCGGAGAAGAAGAAGACCAGGTCACCGGGGCGAGCGTCGGCCCGCGAGACGGCCTTGCCCTCGTTCCACTGGTCACCCGTGTGATGGGTGAGGTAGATGCCGGCCGCCTTGTAGGCGAACTGGGTCAGCCCCGAGCAGTCGAACGAGTTCGGGCCGGTGGCACCCCAGACGTACGGCTTGCCGACCTTGCCGCAGGCGGTCTTGATCGCGGTGCGGGCCGCCGCGCTCACCACCCCGTTGATGGTCGGGCAGGCCGCGGTCACCACTGTGGTCTTGGGCATCGACGCCTCGAGCTGCTTGATCTCCGCGTCGATCTGCTTCTTCTTCGCCGCCAGATCGTTCTGCTGCTTGGTCTGGGTGACGATGAGCGCGTCCAGCTTCTGCTTCTCGCCGTCGTACTTGGCCCGCACGGCCAGCACACCCTCGACCTCTTTGCGCTCCTGCGAAGCGAGCCGGTCGAGGATCGTGAGCTGCTCGGTGAGCGTGTCCGGCTTGGCGCTCACCAGCAGTGCGCCGATGTCGTGCGACGGGCCGGAGATGTAGTAGCGGGAGGCGAGGTCGCCGACCCGGTTGAGCGCCAGCTCGCTCTGCAGCGCCAACGGCTCGATCTTCTTCTGCAGGTTCGCCGACTTCTGCCGGTTGACCTTCAACTGCGCCCGAACCTTGTTGTACTGCTCGATGGTGGGCTCCAACTGCTCCCACTTCTTGTCGATCTGCGCCTCGATCTCGTCGACCGTGGGCGCGGCATGCGCCGGCGCGGTCAACAGACCGGCACCGACCGCCGCGGCAGCGACCAGGACCAGCACCCGGTGGGCGGCGCGCCGCAGGCCACTGGAGCGAGCAGACGCACTCAGGTCGTGACGATGAGGGGGCATGGTTGCCACCGGCACCGACTCCTTTGCAACCGACCGCCGGGCGCCTCGCGTGCGGAAAGGGCCGAGGCAGACGACCCACAGCGGTCGGTGCCCCACATTAGGGAAGCTCGGAGCGGTAATCAAGGTGAGCGCAGTAACCATCACTGTCGTGCAACCGCTTGCACACCAAGGGTATTGGTCCATCAACCAACGATTGCGGTCAATACATCATCGAGAGTGACCACACCGAGCGGCCGTCGCCCGTCGCTGACCAGCACCATGTGCCGCCGTTCGCGACGCATGGCAAGCAACAGGTCGGCCAACGTACGCTCCGGCGGCACCACCGCCAGCGGCCGGTACACGTCGGCCGGCACCGGCGACCGGCGGCCCTGCCCGGCGTACCCGAGCACGTCCTTGACGTGCACAAAGCCGAGCACCCGACGGGTCGAACGCTGCACCACCGGGAACCGGGACCGGCCGGTCCGGGTCGCCAGCACCTCCAGGGACGCCGGTGAGACGTCTTCCGCCACCGTCACCACCGTCGACCACGGTTGCAGCGCGTCCGCCGCCGTCCGGGCGTGCAGGGCCAGCGCGCCGGTGATCCGCGCGTGCTGCTCCGCGTCGAGCAGTCCCTCGGTCCGCGCCTGGGACACCAACCCGGCCAACTCCTCGGCGGTGAACACCGTCTTCACCGCCTCGGAAGCCTCAATTCGCCAGAACCCGAGCACTCGTCGGGCCGCCCATTTCATCGCCAGCAACAACGGTTTGGTGGCCACACAGAACGCCAGCATCGCCGGACCGAGCCAGAGCGCGGAGACCTCCGGCCCGGCCAGCGTGATGTTCTTCGGCACCATTTCACCGACGACCGTGTGCAGAAAGACCACCACACCCAGCGCCAACACGAACGCCACCGGATGCACCGCCCGCTCCGGCAGACCAACAGCGTGGAACGGCGGCTCCAGCAGGTGAGCCAACGCCGGCTCGGCGATCGCGCCCAGACCCAGCGAGCAGACCGTGATGCCGAGCTGCGCGCCGGCGATCATCAACGGAATCTGGTTCATCGCCGACAACGCCCAGCGGGCGCGTTTCGACCCGGCGGCCAGCGGCTCGATCACCGTCCGGCGGGACGCGATGAGCGCGAACTCGCTGCCCACGAAGAACCCGTTGCCGAGCAGCAGGAACACCGTCACCAGCAGCTCAGTCATCGTCGTCCGGATCCGCCGGGCGCAGCACCCGGACCTGCTCGATCCGGTGCCGCTCCACCTCGACCACTGTGAACTCCCAGCCGTCCGTCTCGACCGTCTCGCCGGCGAGCGGGATGTGCCCGAGCTGCGCCATCAGGAACCCGGCCAACGTCTCGTACGGCCCCTCGGGCAGCCGGAAGCCGGTCTGCTCGGCCACCTCGTCGGAGCGGAGCACCCCGTCGACGAGCACTGTGCGTTCGCCGCCCGGCACTGTCAGCTCGAACGATCCGTCGTCGTCCACGCTCGCCGGGTCGAACTCGTCGGCGATCTCGCCGACCAGCTCCTCGACGAGGTCCTCGACCGTCACCACGCCGTCCGTGCCGCCGTACTCGTCGACCACGATCGCCAGGTCGGCCCCGGCCGCCTTCAGCGCGGCCAGGACACCGTCCAGATTCAGGCTCTCCGGCACGTACACCGGTTCGCGGGCCACCGAGCCGACAGTCGTCGACGCCCGGTGGGCCAGCGGCACGCCCAACGCGTCGGGCACGGCGGCCACGCCGGTCACCAGGTCCAGGGTTTCCTCGTACACGGGGAAGCGGGTGCGCCCGGTCCGCCGCGACTCCTCCAGCAGCTCGGCGACGGTGGCGGTGACGCGCAGCGCGACCACGTCCACCCGGGGGGTCATCGCCTCGGCGGCCCGCTTGTCGCCGAAGCGGATGGTGCGACGCAGCAGCATCGCGGTGTCACTGGGCAGCGCGCCGGCCCGCGCCGAGATGCCCGCCAGCAGGCCCAGTTCCTCCGGCGAGCGTGCACTGGCCAACTCCTCCTGCGGCTCGACGCCGAGCGCCCGGACCAGTCGGTTCGCCGAGCCGTTCAACCCCCTGATCACCCAGCCGAACGTCCGGGAGAAGGTGTGCATCGGGCCGGCCGTGGCCAGCGCCGCCGGCATGGGTCGAGCCAGCGCCGCGTTCTTGGGCACCAGCTCGCCGAAGAGCATGGAGATCAGCGTGGCCAGCGCCAACGCGACGAACGGACTGAGCCGCTCGGTGCTCTCCCCGGCCAGCGGGCGCAACACCGGGGCGAAGAGGCGAGCCAGGGCCGGCTCGGCCAGGTAACCGGTGAGCAGCGCCGTGATGGTGATGCCGAGCTGCGCCCCGGAGAGCTGGAAGGAGAGTTCGCGCACCGCGGCGCGTACCGTCAGGGCGGCCTGGTCACCTGCGGCGGCCCGCCTGTCGATCTCCGCCCGGTCGACAGTGACCAGGGCGAACTCGGCCGCGACGAAGAACGCGTTGCCCGCGGTCAGGGCTACGAAGCCGACCAGGGGTAACAGCGTCGTCAAGAGCAGGCCGTCGATGTCTCCTCACCTCGGCGAGATTCTTGCACGACGGCGGCGGCCGCTGAGGGCCGCCGCCCTCGATGTGCGAAAGCCCGGGGGGTACGCGTCTCAGCCGCCGATCGGAGCGGCTTCCCTGCCGCCCTGCGGCTGCTCGGGCTTCACCGAACGGAGCAGCACGCTCGCCACGTCGATCACCTCGACCTGTTCGCCGGCGCCCTTGCCGTTGACCCCGTCGTTGAGCATCGTCGAGCAGAACGGGCAGCCGACGGCCACCGTCTTCGCCCCGGTGGCCATGGCCTCCTCGACCCGGTCCACATTGATCCGCTTGCCGATCTTCTCTTCCATCCACATCCGGGCACCGCCGGCACCGCAGCAGAAGGAACGCTCACTGTTGCGCGGCATCTCGGTCAGGTCGCCCGCGATGGCGTCGCCGAGGACCTCCCGGGGAGCCGCGAAGACCCGGTTGTGCCGACCCAGGTAGCAGGGGTCGTGGTAGGTGACACCACCGTCGACCGGCTGCACCGGCGTGAGCTTGCCGGTGGCGACCAGGTGCGCGAGCAGCTGGGTGTGGTGGACCACCTCGAACTCGCCGCCGAGCTGGCCGTACTCGTTGCCCAGGGTGTTGAAGCAGTGCGGACAGGTCGCGACGATCTTGCGCTTCGTCTTGTCCCGGCCCTCGAACGCCTCGTTGAGCGTCTCCACGTTCTGCTGGGCCAGCATCTGGAAGACGAACTCGTTGCCGATCCGGCGCGCCGGGTCGCCGGAGCAGGTCTCACCCTCGCCCAGGATCGCGAACGTCACGCCCGCCTCGTTGAGCAGCGTGGCCACCGCGCGGGTGGTCTTCTTGGCCCGGTCCTCGAACGCGCCGGCGCAGCCGACCCAGAACAGGTACTCGAAATCGTCCACCTCGCCGACCCGGGGCACCTCGAAGTCCAGGCCCTTGGTCCAGTCCTCACGGGTGTTCTGCGGGGCGCCCCACGGGTTGCCCTTGTTCTCCAGGTTGCGCAGCATCACCCCGGCCTCGGAGGGGAAGCTCGACTCGATGAGCACCTGGTAGCGGCGCATGTCCACGATGTGGTCGACGTGTTCGATGTCCACCGGGCACTGCTCGACGCAGGCGCCGCAGGTGGTGCAGGACCAGAGCACGTCCGGGTCGATCACACCGCCCTCCTCGGCGGTGCCGATCAACGGCTTGTCGGCCTCGGCGAGAGCCAGCACGTCCAGGTGGGCGAGCTGTGCCTGGGTGGCCTTCTCCTCACCGGTCAGGTCCTTGCCGCCACCGGCCAGCAGGTAGGGCGCCTTCGCGTACGCGTGGTCGCGCAGGCTCAGCACCAGCAGCTTCGGCGACAGCGGCTTGCCCGTGTTCCAGGCCGGGCACTGCGACTGGCAGCGACCGCACTCGGTGCAGGTGCTGAAGTCCAGGAGGCCCTTCCAGCTGAACTGCTCGACGTGGGCGACGCCGAACTGGTCCTTCTCCGGGTCGGCCTCCTCGAAGTCGAGCGGCTTGCCCTGGCTGGTCATCGGGCGCAGCGCGCCGAGACCGGAGCCGGCCGGCTTGGCCGGCTCTCGCTTGAAGAAGATGTTGGGGAACGCCAGGAAGCGGTGCCAGGCGACGCCCATCGTGACGTTCAGGGAGATGACGATCAGCCACGTCATCGAGATGACGATCTTGATCAGCGCGGCGACGCTGGCGCCGTCCGACCAGTCGGGCAGCGCCGCGCCCACCGCGTGGCTGACCGGGGTGGCCCACAGCGGGTACTCGAAGTGGTCGGTGGCGACCTTGAAGCCACGGATCAGCAGGCCGAAGATCAGGACCAGCAGCACGATCCACTCGACGAAGTAGCCCTGCCACATGGTCGAGCCGGTGAACCGGGACCGCCCGCCGGGCCGGTTCGGCCGGTTGCGCAGTCGGATCACCATCAGCACCACGATGCCGATCAGGCCCAGCACGGTGATGACCTCGGTGGCCAACCCGAAGATGGTCCAGTGCCCGATGATCGGCAGCCCGCCGGTCGGGGTGACGACCTCGAAGTACGCCTCGAGCACCAGCAGCGACAGCACGACGAAGCCGACCATCACGAACCAGTGCGCGGCGCCCACCACGCCCCACTTGAGCATCCGGGTGTGGCCGGCCGTCTCCACGAGCATCGTCCGGGCTCGGGCGACCTTGTCGGTGAACCGCTCCGGTGCTGGTTGCCCGAGCCGGATGACTGCCACCATCTTCAGGACCGCACGCACCGCAAGCCACACCGCCACGGCGGTGATGGCGGCCGCGAGGATCGTGGTGACGATCTGGACGCTGCCCATCGAGTTGGCCTCCCCGGTCTGCTGCCTGATGACCTCGCTCTGCTCGGTCATGCAGTGCAGCCTACGCGAAGGTTACCCAGCGGTAACGTGAGTCATCTCGCAGTAGGCCGCGCTGCCTGCGCACACCATAGGGGCCCCCGCCCGATCCTGCTGGGCAGGGGCTCGACGGGTGACGTGAGACCGCCGACGCGACGGTCGGCGTCGATCAGCGCCAGCGGGAGAGCAACGCCAGCGAGGCGACCATCGCACCGAAGCCGACGGCGAGGTTCCAGTAACCCCACGCCATGACCGGGTACTCCTGCTCGGACAGGTAGTAGAGCACCAACCAGCCGATCCCGACGACGATCAAGGCGACCGCGGTGACCGGCAACCACACCGGGCTAGGCTTGCGCGACGACGCCGTCGTCGTCGGACGAACGTCCGTCGGCGGGGTGTACACCTTCTTCTTACGGACCTGAGACTTGGGCACGGCGCTCTCCAGAGGGGTGACGACCTCGTCCGGCCTGACAACCGGGCGCGGGGGCGACGGTCCATGGCCAATAATGTTCGAGAGCTAGCGTAGTCCCGATTGCCCGCCCGGACCACGAATGGGGTCAGGCAGGTGCACGGAGTGACCGAAAGAGGCGGGACTGTTCGCCATGCCGGCCCGGCCGGCACGGACCGGTCCCCGACACGCGGAAGGAACGCTCGGTGGAGTACACATCCGGCGCAACCTCCTGGCAGAAGGTCCTCCGACGGGCCGCCGCCGGGCTGCTGCCCCGGCGACCGCGTCAGCGCCGTCCGGGCTGGTCGATCGGGGTGCCCCTGATCGCCGCGGCGGCCGGTCTGCTCTTCACCACCACGGCGACCACAGCGGGCGGCACCGCGCTCCGGGAGGACCGGCGACCCCAGCTCAACCAGCTCATCGAGGACCGACGCGAGCAGGTGGCCGCCAGCGAACGGCGCGCCGCCACCCTGCGCGGCGAGGTCGAACAGCGGACCGACACGCTCGCCGGCTCGGACGCCCCGATCAAAAATCAGCAGAATCGCGCCCAGGGCAGCCTCCAGAACGCCGGCTTCACGGCCCTGGGCGGCCCCGGGGTCACCGTCGAACTGAACGACGCCCCACAACTCGAACAGACCCAGTCGGACGCCAGCAACGACGACCTGGTGGTGCATCAGGGGGACGTGCAGGCGGTGGTCAACGCGCTCTGGGCCGGCGGCGCCGAGGCCATGTCAATCATGAACGTCCGCGTGCTCAGCACCAGCGCGGTACGCTGCGTCGGTAACACCCTGCTACTCCATGGCCGGGTGTACTCCCCACCGTTCAAGATCGTGGCAATCGGCGATCCCGCTGCCCTCCAGCAGGCCCTCGCCAGCTCTGAGGGAGTCCGGTTGTTCAAGGACGCGGTCGACGACTACCAGCTCGGCTACAAAGAGACGGCCTCCACCGTGCGGGTTCCCGCATTCGAGGATTCCACCGCCCTGCGTTCGGCGACGGTGCCCAGGTGAGCGGGCCGGACGAGCGTCGCGACGGGCGACACCGGGACCAGAACGACGAGCCGACCGCCTTCCTGCCCAAGTTCGACAGGCCCGAGGCGGCCCCGAGCCGACCGTCCCCGGCCGGCAACTGGCCCGAGCCGGTGCTGCACCCCCCGCGAGCCGACCAGCCGAGCGGCAATCGACCCGAGCCGCCCGGGACCCCGGGCCGACCGGGAGTCGAGGCCCCGCCACCCTGGCCGGGTGCCGCCGCTGCCGGGCAGGGCCCCCAGGGCGGTGCCGGGGTTCCCCCCACGGCCACCCCCGGCGGGCCGGCCGCCACCAACCAGGGCCCGGTTCGGCCCGCTGCCCCCGGCAACGCCCCGACCCGACCCCCCGCGCCCAGCGCCGCGTCCACCCGACCGATCGCGCCGAGCGCCGCCCCGACCCGACCGCCGACCGCCGGCAACCCGCCGGGTGCGGCCCCGACCCGACCGACCGCGCCGGGCGGGGTGCCGACCCGACCGTTCACCGCCGGCGACCCGTCGGGCCCGGCCTCGCCGGGCGGGGTGCCGACCCGACCGTCGACCGCCGGTGACCCCAGCCGGCCGGTCTCCGCCGGCCCTTCGACGCCTCCGCTGGCCGACTCACCGACCGCGTACATTCCGCAGGTCACCGCCCGGCCCGCCCGACCCACCGGTTCGCCGGTCACCAGCGAACGTGCGGCGTCCGGGCCGGAAGGCTTCGTGTCGACCGGGCCGAGCCGGGTCCCACCGAGTGCTGGAGCGGATCCGGCCGCCACCGCGCTGATTCCGGCCGTGCCCGCCACACCCGCCACCAGGCCACTGACGATGGACTCGACAGCGCTGATGGGTGCCGTCCCCCGCACGGCGGTCCCCGACGAGCCGACCGGCGCACACCCGGCCGACCCTCCCCAACCCCGGCGCGGCGAGCGGGTGGTCCAACTCCGTCCGGAGCAGACCGGCGAGGGCTACCGGAGCGTCTACTCCGAACTCACCCGCCCGTCGTTCGGCTCGCGCCTGCGCACCGGCGTCCGGGTTACCGGCGAGGTTCTGATCACCTTCGGCCTGGTGGTCCTGCTCTTCGCCGGTTACGAGGTATGGGGCAAGTCGGCGATCGTCGACGCCCACCAGAACGACCTCAACAACCAGTTGGCCCGGGAGTGGGGTCCGACCGACGACCCGACTGTCGCCCCGTCGGTGGGCCCGAGCGTCAAACCCTCCCCGCCGGTACGCGGCAAGCCCCTCGCGGGCCTGTACATCCCCAAGCTCGACAAGAACTGGGTGGTCGTCGAGGGGGTCACCCAGGACGACATCCGGTTCGCCCCCGGCCACTACCCGACCAGCGCGCTCCCCGGTCAGGTGGGCAACTTCTCCGTCGCCGGCCACCGCAACCGGGCCACCTTCTGGCGACTCGACGAGTTGGACGAGGGTGACCCGATCGTGGTCGAGAGCAAGACCGACTGGTACGTCTACCGGGTGTCGCAGACCCGGATCGTCCGGCCTACCCAGGTCGAGGTGGTGGCACCGGTGCCCGGCGAGCCGGACAAGAAGGCGACCAAGCGGATGCTCACCCTCACCACGTGCAACCCGAAGTTTGACAACTACCAGCGGCTGATCATCCACGCCGAACTGGACCGCACCCAACCCAAGTCCGCGGGCCGCCCGGCGGAGCTGGGAGGCTGACCCGATGTACGCGTTCATCTGGCGCAAGCTGCCGTTCGGCCTGCTCGGAAAGTTGACCGGCTCGGTGCTGCTGGTGGCTGCCACAGTGGCCCTGCTCTGGTATGTCGCCTTCCCGTGGGCCGAGCCCCTGCTGCCCTTCGACGACGTGCAGGTCGAATCCGGCGTACCCGCCGAAACTGGTGGCGGGGGCGATCAGGTGACCGGCGAGACCCCGTCCGGCGACGAGCACGAACTGCCGTACGACACCGACCAGAACAACCCCGCGCCTCCCTCCCCGAGCAGGTGACAATGCGCGTCCTGGTGATCGACAACTACGACTCCTTCGTCTTCAACCTGGTGCAGTATCTGGGCCAACTCGGCGTGGACTGCGAGGTCCGCCGCAACGACGAGATCGACGTCGCCGAGGTGGGCAATGTCGGCGCGGACGGCATCCTGCTGTCGCCCGGTCCGGGCAGCCCGGACCGCGCCGGCATCTGCCTGGACGTCATCCGGGAGTACGCCGGCAAACTGCCGATCTTCGGTGTCTGCCTCGGCCACCAGGCCATCGGTGAGGCGTTCGGGGCGACAGTGACGCGCGCTCCGGAGCTGCTGCACGGAAAGACCTCTGAGGTACGCCACAACTCGGTGGGCGTCCTCGCTGGCCTGCCCGACCCGTTCACCGCCACCAGGTACCACTCGCTCGCCGTGCTGCCCGAGACGCTCCCCGACGAGCTGGAGGTCACCGGCTGGACCGGCTCGGGCGTGGTGATGGCGATGCGGCACCGGACGCTGCCCATCGAGGGCGTCCAGTTCCACCCGGAGTCGGTGCTCACCGAGGGCGGTCACCTGATGCTCGCCAACTGGTTGGCGAGTTGCGGTCACCCGGAGGCGCTGAAGCGCGCGCCCGCGCTGGCCGCCGAGGTCGACGCTCGGCGTCGCGCGGCCTTCGCCACCGCCTGACCGGTCGGACGTCAGGGCAGCAGGGAGCCGGTGGCGGGCCGGGTCAGCCCCGCAGCGCGTTCTGGACGGCGGGGTCCGCTGGCGACCGTACCGCTGGGGGTCGGTCACGCACGGCGTCCCAGGCCGCCTTGCCACTGGCGAAGTAGTCCCGAACCGACTTCTCGGCGAGCAGTGCGGCGCCACAGCCGTCGCAGCGGGCGGTCACCCCGTCGACGTCCAGGCCGAGATGCCGGCACAGCGTCACGGCCCGGGACAGGTGGTAGGACTGGGTGACGATGAGGGCCCGCTGGACGCCGTACACCTCGCGGGCTCGCGCGCAACTGTCGTAGGTGTCCAGACCGAACGGGTCGGCCACCACCCGACGCCTGTCGACACCGCGCTCGGAGAGGTACGTCGTCATCACCGCCGGTTCGTCGCCGGACTCCCCACCGCCGTCGCCCGACACCAGGACGACAGTGGCCCGCCCGCTGGTCACCAGCTCGGCTGCGGTGTCCAGGCGGCCGGCGAGACGGTCACCAGGCCGCTGCCGGTCGGCCGCCACCTCGGTGCCGAGCACGATCACCACGTCGGCGGTAGGCGCGTCGGCGGCGGCGTACACGTGGCCGCGTGCGGCGGACGTCGTCCACAGCCACGGGGTGCTGGCGAGCACCAGCATCACGAGGCCCGCGAGGGCCACGCGGCGGAGGCGGCGAGGCCACCGCCGTACCGCCCCGACCGGCACCGACTCAGCCTTGGTCATGCCGATGCCCGGCCGGTGGCCCTAGTCCTGAGGCCGGCCCGGCGGGGGTGGGAACGGCAGACCGCCGACGCCGCCCCCGGTGCCAGGAGTGGTGGGCGTGCCGGTGGGCGTGTTCGTGGCTGTCGGTGTGGGCGTCGGGTCGGTCTCCGGCTCGGGAATGCCGATCTCGATGGTGACCGTCTTGTCCTTGGCGAGTTCACTGCCACCTGGCGGGTTCTGCTTCTGGACCCGACCGGCCTGATCGGCCGGCACTTCCCTTCCGTCCTTGACCGAGACCTTGTAACCCGCCTCGCTGAGTTCCTGAACAGCCTCGTCCCTGGTGGAGTTGACCACGTTGGGCACCTTGTTGACGTTGCCCCGGGAGACCTCGACGACCACCTTGCTGTCCTGCGCGACTGTCGTCCCCGACGCTGGAGTCAGCTTGACGACGATCCCCTTCTGCGCGGGGTTGTCGACCGGCTTCTCCTCGACCCGCAACCCAAGGTCCTCAAGTTGGGGCTTCACGTTCTCGATCTGGGAGTTGACCAGACCGGGTGGGATCTTCACCGGCGGCTTGCCGTCGCAGATCTGGATGGTCACCGTGTCTGCCGGCTTCAGCTTGGTGCCCGGGTCAGGAGTCTGCTTGGCAACGGTGCCCTTGGTGCAGTCGTTCGCCAGGAGCGGCTCGCCCACCTGCGGCTTGAACCCGAGGTTGCTGATCTCGGTGACCGCGGCGGTCTGGTTCTTGCCGGTGAGGGTGGGCACCGACTTCAGGTCCCGGTCATTCTGCTGGCTCCAGAGCAGGGCGGCGACCAGGGCGATCACCGCCAGCACACCGACCGCGCTGAACATCGCGATCAGCAAGGACGACGCCTTGCGCTGACGCGGGTCGCCGACGCGAGCGGGAATCTGCCCGGTCTGCGGCCCACGGCCGGAAGCCGCATAGCCGCCCCCACCGCCGGCCGGGGCCATCGCCACCGTCTCCGACTCGCGCAGCACCGGGGTGGCCAGCACGGGCCGGCCGGCGGCGGCGCGGAGCAGGTCGGCCCGCATCTCGCCAGCGCTCTGGTAGCGGTTGAGCGGGTTCTTGGACAGCGCCTTCAGCACTATCGCGTCGACGGCCGGGGTGACGTCCGGGTTGATGTCGCTCGGCGTCGGCGGAGTCTCCCGTACGTGCTGGTAGGCGACGCTCACCGGGCTGTCCCCGACGAACGGCGGGTGCCCGCAGACCAACTCGAAGAGCACGCAGCCGGCCGCGTACACGTCGGAGCGCGCGTCGACGGCCTCGCCGCGGGCCTGCTCGGGAGATAGATACTGAGCAGTGCCGATGACGGCGCTGGTCTGCGTCATGGTGGTCGCACCGCTGGCCAACGCTCGGGCGATGCCGAAGTCCATCACCTTGACCTGGCCGGTCTGGGTGAGCATCACGTTGCCGGGCTTGATGTCCCGGTGGATGATGCCGTGCCGGTGGCTGAACTCCAGGGCGGCGCACGTGTCGGCGCAGATCTCCAGCGCACGGCGCGGTTGCAGTCGCCCCTCCGCGCCGAGGACCTCCTTCAAGGTCCGCCCGTTCACGAACTCCATGACGATGAACGGCAGCGTCTCACCTGTCGGCGCGGTCTCCTCGCCGGTGTCGTAGACCGCAACGATCGCCGGGTGGTTGAGCGAGGCGGCGTTCTGCGCCTCCCGACGGAACCGCATCTGGAACGTCGCGTCCCGGGCGAGGTCGGTGCGGAGCATCTTGATCGCGACGTCCCGACCGAGCCGGAGGTCGCGACCACGGTGCACCTCGGCCATGCCGCCATAGCCGAGCAGTTCGCCGACCTGGTACCTGCCACCGAGCAGGCGGGCCTGCGCTGTCATCGCGTCTGTCGTCCTTCGCTCGTCGTCGTCCCGCCGTTGCCCGGCTGGAGTCGTACCTCTCGACGGTACGGCGTCCGGGTCGGATCGTCGCGCCGGTCGAGTCCTAGCGCGCCGGACGCCACGGTGCGCGGCGTCAGCCCAACGGGTCCGCCGGCCTGCGACTGCTTCCGGAGGTTGTAGGAAATCACGCCCGAGCAGAGCAGGACCAGCACGGCCAGCAGGATGGCGAGAAGCACCATTCCGGGCCGGGACCGCTGCGGTTGGGGCGAGGGTGCGACCGGGCTTGCCGGTCGGGCGTACGCCGGCTGATGCTCCTGCCGGGGCGGCCCGGACGGCACCGCAGCCGCGCCGCGCGGGTAGCCGTTCGGCGGGCCAGCCGGTCGGGCGGCCTGGACGGCCGGCGCGACGGCGGTGGGGCGTGGCTGCTGGGCGGGCACGACAGCGGTCGGGCGTTGCACAGCCGCCGGCGGTCGGGCGGTCGGCGGACGCATCTGGTGCGCCTGCGGCACCTGGGCCCGGCCGGGCGCGGCGGGTGAGGCGGGCGCCGCGGAGACCGGCCCGGAGTTGCCGGCGGCCCGGGCCTGCTGGGACAGCGTGGCCTTGAGTTGACGGGCAACCCCGGCGAGGGCCGCGGCGCTCGGCCAACGGGCGGCCGGGTCCTTGGCCAACGCCCGTTCCACCAGGGCGCGCACCTGCGGCGGGATGTCGGCCGGCAGCGGCCGGGGCGTCTCCCGGACGTGCCGCATCGCGATGTCGAGTGGGTTTTCACCCTCGAACGGTCGCCGACCGGCAAGGCACTGGTAGGCGACCACGCCGAGGGCGTACACGTCGGACGCCGGGGTGGCCACACCACCGGTGGCCTGCTCGGGCGAGATGTACGAGGCGGTGCCGAGCACCGAACCGGCGGCGGTGAGCTGGCCGACCATGTCGGAGCGGGCGATACCGAAGTCGGTGAGCACCAGCGTGCCGTTCGGCCGGACGAGCAGGTTGCCCGGCTTCACGTCGCGGTGCACGATGCCCTTCTCGTGGGCGGCGTGCAGCGCGTCGGCGGCCTGCGCGACGAGGGCCATCGTCCGGGCGGGGGTGAGTCGGCCGACCCGGCTCAACGTGGACGACAGGGCGTCACCCTCGACGTACTCCATGACCAGGAAGGCGATCTGCTGGTCGTTGCCGAAGTCGTAGACGTCCACCACACCGGGATGGTTGATGGTGGCCATGGTGCGGGCCTCGCCGCGGAACCGCTCGCCGAAGTCCGGGTCGTCGAGCAGGGCGGGGAGGAGACTCTTCACCGCTACCGTCCGGCCGAGCACCTGGTCGGTGCCGCGCCAGACGTCCCCCATGCCACCGCTGGCGATCCGCTCGTCGAGACGGTAGCGGTTGCCGAGCTGCACACCGGGGCTGAGCATGTCAGCGACCCCCTGGGTCGGTGATGGCGGCCCGCATGATCTGACCGGCGATCCGGGCGGCCTCGCTGCTGCCTCCGGAGCCGGCCTGCTCCAGCACGACGCAGACCGCGGAGACCGGGTTGCCGTTCTTGTCGAGGGCGAAGCCGATGAACCAGCCGTGGTCGGGCCGGTCGGGAGCGGACTGGGCGGTGCCGGTCTTGCCGCCGACCGTGTAGCCGTTGATCGCGGCCTTCCCCCCGGTGCCGTTCCGGACCACGCTGACCATCATGTCGCGCAGGTCGCTGGCGACCTGCGGCTGGACGGGCTGGCGCAGCTCCCGCGCCTTGGCGGTGTAGTAGCTGGTGGTCCGGTCCGGGGCGAGCAGTTGCCGCACGAGGTACGGCCGCATCTGGCTGCCGTTGTTGGCGATCGATCCGGCGATCATGGCACCTTCGAGCGGCGTCATCCGGACGTTGTTCTGGCCGATCGACGACTGGGCCAGCGCGGCCGGGTCGGTGCTGCCGTCCGGGTTCTGCATGTCGCCGGTCCGGCTCGCCTCGGTACGCAGACCGTCCTCGCCGAGCTGCCCGACGGTCAGGTCCTCCTGCTCGAAGCCGAACTGCCGGGCCTTCTCCTTGACGGTGTCCGCGCCGAGTCGCACGCCGAGCTGGGCGAAGCCGGTGTTGCACGACTCGGTGACCGCCTCCAGCAGGCTGACCTGCCGTTCCGGGCAGATCGACGGTGCGGCGTTGCGGATCGGGGTGCCCGAGGTGGGTGCGGTGTAGCTGGGGCCGGCCGGGATCTGGGTGCTCTTGGTGATGCCGTTCTCCAGCGCCGCCGCGGCCACCACGACCTTGAAGGTGGAGCCCGGGGGCAGCGTCTCGGAGAGCGCGCGGTTCTTCAGCGGGCCGTCCGGGTCCTGTTCCAGTTTGTTGTACGCCGCCGCGGCCACGTTGCTGTCGTGGCTGGCCAGCGGGTTCGGGTCGAAGCTCGGCATGGAGACCAGCGCCTGGATCGCGCCGGTACGCGGGTCGATGGCGATCGCCGCGCCCCGCTTCGCGCCCACCTCGTTGTTGCGCAGCTGCTCGTACGCCGTGTCCTGGGCCCGCTTCGAGAGCGTGAGCAGAACGTTGCCGCCGCCGGTGTCGTCGCCGGTGAACATGTCCTTCAACCGGTCGCCGATCAGCTGGTCGCTGGTGCCGGCCAGGAAGTCGTTCTCCACCCGCTCGATGCCCTGGTCGGCCAGGTTCACCGGCTTGTAGCCGAGCACGTGGGCGTACTTGGCACCGCTGGGGTAGGTGCGCAGGAACTTCAGGTTGCCGCTGGTTTCCTTGCTGGTGGCAAGGGCCGTGCCGCCGGCCTCGATGTTGCCGCGCTTGCGGTCGTACTCGGCGACCTGGACCCGACCGTTGTAGTCGCTGGTGCGGTATTCGTCGGCCTTGTAGGCCTGAATCCAGTTGAGGTTGGCGAAGAGCAGACCGAACAGGACCATGACGACGACGCCGACACGGCGCAGGGGTGCGTTCACGGCTTGATCACCTCCGTGGGAGCACCGTGCAACTGCTCGGGCGGGCCACCGCTGGGACGGGCCGCCTTGCCGCCGCCCCCTCCGGTCACCGGTCGGCGCGCGCCGTCGGAGACCCGCAGCAGCACCGCGATGAGCAGCCAGTTGGCCATCAGCGACGACCCACCGGCGGACAGGAACGGGGTGGTCTGACCGGTGAGTGGGATGAGCTTGCTGATCCCGCCGACGATCACGAAGACCTGGAGGCCGAGGGTGAACGCGAGGCCGCCGGCGAGCAGCTTGCCGAACGAGTCCCGGACCGCGAGCGCGGCGCGCAGCCCGCGCTCGACGATGAGCAGGTAGACGACGAGCAGCGCGGAGAGGCCGAAGAGACCGATCTCCTCACCGATGCCGGCGAAGATGAAGTCGTTCTGCACCTCGGGCAGGATCTCCGGCTGACCGCCGCCCGGCCCGGCACCGAAGAGCCCACCAGTGCCCAGGGCCAACAGGCCCTGCACCAGTTGGTAGCCCTTGTTCGTCGGGTCGGCGAACGGGTCGAGCCAGATCTCCGCCCGCAGGTAGAAGTTGGCGAACGGCCCGCCGACAGTGGAACCGAGGACGTAGGCGAGGTACGCGCCACCGAAGAAGAGGACCAGACCGATGAGCAGCCAACTGACCCGTTCGGTGGCGATGTACAGCGTCACCACGAACATGCCGAAGTAGAGCAGCGAGGTGCCCAGGTCCTTCTCGAACACCAGCACCAGGACACTGATCAGCCAGACGCCGACCACCGGGCCGAGGTCCCGGCCACGCGGGAAGTCGATGCCGAGGAAACGCCGGCTGGCCAGCGACAGCACCTCACGCTTGCGCACCAGGTAGTAGGCGAAGAAGACGAGCAGCGCCAGCTTGGCGAACTCACCCGGCTGGATGGAGAAACTGCCCACCCGGATCCACAGCTTCGCGCCGTTGATCTCGGAGATGCTCGACGGCAGCACCGCCGGGATCATCACCAGCACGATGCCGGCCAACCCCAGGGTGTACGCGTACCGCGAGATCGACCGGTGGTCGCGCATGATGGCGAGCAGGGCGGCGGCGAGGATCACCGCGCCGAGCGTCCAGGCCAACTGCCGCCCGCCCTGCCCCGCGAAGACGGCCAGGCTCTCCCGCTCGGTCACCGGGGCGTCACCCAGGTCGATCCGGCGGAGGAAGCCCACGCCGAGCCCGTTGAGCAGGGCCACCGCCGGCAGCAGAGCCGGATCGGCGAACGGGGCCAGGAAGCGGATGACCAAATGCAGCCCGAGGAAGACGGCGCCGAGCGCGGCGGCCGGCATCCAGAAGTCCGGGGTGACCGTGTCCAGCAGGTTCGCCTCGACGGTCGCCCCGTACGCGGCCACCAGCACCATCGCGAGCAGCAGCAGGGACAGTTCGGCGTTGCGGCGCGACCGCGCCAGGCGTACGCCGGATTGCTCGCCCGCGGTGGCGGGCGAGGATGCCGGTGTGGCCGCTACGGTCACGGGTGGGGTCCTCAGAATCTCAGCCGACGCTCACTCAGGAGACCGGCAACCGGCTGGGTCTAGCGCCGGCGGGGCCGAGTCGGAGGGCGTGACGTCGGGTGTGGTGGTCGCGCCGGCGCCACCGAGAGCGGTGGTGGCACTGACGGTCGGGCTTGCGCTGACGACCCTGTCGGGGGTCGGCGACGCGTTGATGCTCGGGCTGCCGTTCGGGGTCGGCGTCGAACCGACGGGGGTCGGTGTGGGGGTGGGCGTGTTGCCCCCGGTGACCGCCGGGTCGAGTGGGCAGACCGGCTTCAGGTTGGGGTTGCTCGGCGTGTCGCTCGTCAGCTCGGCGAGCTGACGCTCGGCGTCCGGCTCACTCTTGGCCCTGATGCCGACCTTCACGGTGTCCTGTGCCGCGACGGTGAGGTCGTCGAGGCGGGTGCCGCTGCGGCGGTGCACGCTCGAGAGGTCCATCCCGGCGATCTGACCCTGGACGCCGCGGAAGACGGCGACCTGGCCCTCTTCGGTGGCTCCCACGTAGTACTGCCGCTGGGTGTACGTCCAACCACCGAACGACGCACCGCCGACGATCACCAGTAGGGCCAGCGCCATGGCGGCGGTCCGGACCGGGCGTCGCTTCGGCCGGTCGGCATCGTCGTCGGAGGCCGCCGGCTCCTCGGGCGCGGCCGGGCGGGGCGCGGAGAGCGCCGAGGCCCGGGCGGCCGGAGTCGAGTCGTCGGCGGAGGTCGCCATGCCCCGGTCCCGTGCGGCGGCGCCGCCCACGATCGGGCTCGCCTCGACGATGTCCTGGTCGGTGGCGTCAGCGATGATCACCGTGATGTTGTCCGGCCCACCGCCGCGCAGCGCGAGCTGCACCAGCCGTTCGACGCACTGCTGCGGGTCGGCGTACTCCCGCAGGGTCTCACCGATGGTCTCGGCGCTGACCACGCCCGAGAGGCCGTCGCTGCAGATCAGGTACCGGTCGCCGGGCATCACCTGGCGGACCGAGTACTCCGGGTCGATGTCCCGACCGTCGAGGGCGCGGGTGAGCAGCGACCGCTGTGGGTGACTGCTCGCCTCCTCGGCGCTGATCCGGCCTTCGTCGACGAGCATCTGGACGTACGTGTCGTCCTTGGTGATCTGCGCGAACTCGCCGTTGCGCAGCAGATAGGCCCGCGAGTCACCGATGTGGACCATTCCCAGCTTGCTACCGGTGAAGAGGGTCGCCGTCAGCGTGGTGCCCATCCCCTCCAGTTGCGGGTTGGCGTCCACTGTGTCGCGGAGTTGTTGGTTGGCGGTGCCCACGGCCGAACGCAACGCATCGACGAGAGCGTCCCCCGGGACGTCCTCGTCGAGCGGTGCCATGGCACCGATGACGATGTTGCTGGCGACGTCACCGGCGGCCATGCCGCCCATGCCGTCGGCAACGGCGAGTAACCGCGGCCCGGCGTAGACGGAGTCTTGATTGCCGTCTCGGATCAGACCGCGGTCGCTGTGGGCCGCATAGCGCAGGGTCAGAGTCATGGCCGTAATTCGAGGGAAGTGCGGCCGATCCGGATCGGCACGCCGAGGGGGACGGGGGTTGGTCCGGAGACCTTAGCGCGATCGAGGTACGTCCCGTTAGTCGAGCCGAGATCCTCGACGTACCACTGCCCTTCACGCGGCATGAGCCGGGCGTGTCGCGCGGAGGCGTAGTCGTCGGTGATGACCAGGGTGGAGTCCTCGGCCCTACCGATGGTGATCTGTGCTTCACCAAGGGTGATCTTGGTGCCGGCCAGCTGACCGGCCGTCACCACCAGTTGGTGCGCCGCCCTGCCCCGCTTCACCTTCGCCGGCTTGGTCGCCTGCCCCGTCGAGGCGCCCACCGCGCGCGGCGCGGCCACCAGGCGACCGGACCGGGCGCCCGCGAAGAGGTCCCGGCGGATCACACCGACCACCGTGAACACGAAGATCCACAGCAGGATCAGGAAACCGAACCGGGCAACGGTGATGACCAGTTCCGGCAAGGCGGGTCAGCCGTCCACGCGGAAGGTCAGCGTCGTCGTACCGAGCTGGACCATGTCACCGGGGTTGAGCGCGACCGCGGAGACCCGCTGCCCGTTCACCATGGTGCCGTTGGTCGAACCCAGGTCGGTCAGCACGACCTGGCCACCGTCGAAATCCAGCCGGGCGTGTCGGCGGGAGATGCCGACGTCCGGCAGGCGCAGGTTGGCCTGGTCACCGCGACCGATCACCGTCGACCCCATCTGGAGGGGGTAGGTGCGACCGTCGCCGGAGACCAGCCGCACGTTGCGACCGCCACCGTGCCCGGGCGGCGGGCCGTAGCCACCACCCTGGTCGTACGCGGGGTAGGCGGGCGGGCCGGCGTCGTAGCCGGGTGCCGACACCGGGGCGACCTCGCCGCCGGTGTAGACCTCGGCCGTGACACGGAACATGCCCGTGTCCAGGCCCTCGCCTCGCTCGATCTCGACGATCACGTCGCCGTAGACCGTCCACGCCTGCTCGCCGATGAACTCCGCCTGCGACTGGGCCAACTCCTGGGCCAGCGCGGCGGCGTACGGCGCCAGCCGACTGTGGTCGAACGGCGAGAGATCGATCACGTAGCGGTTGGGCACCAACGTGCGCCCACCGGCCAGGATCGCCTTGTGCGCCTCGGCCTCCCGCTGCATGGCGTTGAGGATCTCCACGGGGTGGACCACCCCTTTGAAGACCTTGGCGAAGGCCCCTTCTACCAGGCCTTCCAGACGCTTCTCGAAGCGTTGCAGCACGCTCACCGGCTCCTCCTCGGGTCCCGAGGACATGATGGTATCCGGCCGGCGCGCGCGCAGCTCACACGCCGCTCGGCCGGCTGCTCTCGACCCGTTCGGAAGGGCCGGGACTGTCGTGCTAATCTTTCGTCCGCCACGAACGGTAATCATTCGGGGCGAGCGCCAGGGACAGCGTAGTATTCCCGAGGCCCGTTGGAGACAGCGGGGCCGGGCGGCTAGATTGTTCCGGGTTGTGCCACGGGGATGTGGCGGAATGGCAGACGCGCACGGTTCAGGTCCGTGTGCCCGAAAGGGCGTGGGGGTTCAACTCCCCCCATCCCCACCCAACGACGAGGGCTCCGCTTGATGCGGGGCCCTTCCGTCATATCGGGGCGTGCTGGACGTCACGCTATGCTCCGATTGATTCTGCCTCCGATGGACCAGGAGTGGCGTGTGAGTGTCGCGTTGGTGACAGGGTCGGGTGGCCTGATCGGCTCCGAGGCGGTCCGGCATTTCGCCGGCCTCGGTCTGGATGTCGTCGGCATCGACAACGACATGCGCCGGTATTTCTTCGGCGAGGACGGCTCCACCTCGTGGAGTCTGGAACGGCTCGGCCGTGACCTGGGTAACGCGTACACCCACTTCGCGGTGGACATCCGGGACCGCGACGGCCTGGAGCAGGTGTTCAAGAAGTACGGCTCGGACATCGCCGTGGTGATCCACAGCGCTGCCCAGCCGAGTCACGACTGGGCAGCCAAGGAGCCGTACACGGACTTCGACGTGAACGCCGGCGGCACGCTCAACATCCTGGAGAACACCCGCCGGCACGCGATCGACGCCCCGTTCATCCACTGCTCGACGAACAAGGTCTACGGCGACCGGCCCAACAGCCTGCCGCTGATTGAGCTGGAGACCCGGTACGAGCTGCCCGAGGACCACCGCTGGCACCAGGGCATCACCGAAGAGATGTCGATCGACCACTCGCTGCATTCGGTCTTCGGCGCCTCCAAGGTCGCCGCGGACGTGATGGTCCAGGAGTACGGGCGCTACTTCGACATGAAGACCGCCTGCTTCCGCGGTGGCACCCTGACCGGCCCGGCGCACTCCGCGGCCGAGCTGCACGGGTTCCTGGCCTACCTGATGCGCTGCGTCATGGAGGGCCGGACGTACAACCTCTTCGGCTACAAGGGCAAGATGGTCCGGGACGCGATCCACTCGCACGACGTGTTGACAGCGTTCGAGGCGTTCTTCCGGGCTCCGCGGTCCGCCGAGGTCTACAACCTGGGCGGCGGTCGGCACTCCAACACCTCCCACATCGAGGCGTTCCGGATCGCCGAGGAGATCACCGGCCGCGAGGCGCAGATCAACTACGTCGAGCAGAACCGCACCGGCGACCACCAGTGGTACGTCAGCAGCATGGCCCGGTTCGAGGCGCAGTACCCGGACTGGAAGATCACTTACGACGTGCCGATGATCCTGCGGGAAATCTACGAGGCCAACGTGGACAAGTGGGTGGCCCAGTCATGAGCGCCCGTTCCAAGCGCAACGTGCTCGGCGTCCTGGTCGACGCCACCGACTACGCGACGGCGACGGACGTGGTGGTGACGGCGGCGCACGAGCGACGTCCCCTCGCGCTCACCGCGTTGGCGGTGCACGGTGTGATGACCGGGGTGCTCGACCCGGCGCACAACGCGCGGCTCAACTCGTTCGACGTGGTGACGCCGGACGGGCAGCCGGTGCGGTGGGCTCTCAACCTGCTGCACCACGCCGGGCTCAGCGACCGGGTGTACGGCCCGACCCTGACCCTGCACGTGCTGTCGCGCTTCGCCGACGAGGGGCTGCCGGTCTACCTGTACGGCTCGACCGAGGAGACCCTCGCCCGGTTGATCCCG
Organism: Micromonospora sp. NPDC005710; assembly: GCF_040630995.1. Classification (NCBI taxonomy): domain Bacteria; kingdom Bacillati; phylum Actinomycetota; class Actinomycetes; order Micromonosporales; family Micromonosporaceae; genus Micromonospora; species Micromonospora sp. NPDC005710. The sequence continues at coordinate 48,146 of NZ_JBEXYP010000011.1, forward strand.
GCCCTCGAGCGGATGTTCCCCGCGCTGAAGATCGCCGGGGTGGAGCCGTCCAAGTTCCGTGCCGTCCAACCTGGCGAGGACGCCGAGATCGCCGACCGGATCCGGTCCAGCGGCGCCCGGCTCGTCCTGGTCGGGCTCGGCTGCCCGCGCCAGGAGGTCTTCGCGTACGCCATGCGACCGCTGCTCGACATGCCGCTGATGGCTGTCGGCGCGGCCTTCGACTACCACGCCGGGTTGCTGCGCCAGCCTCCGCCGTGGATGCAGCGTGCCGGCCTGGAGTGGTTCTGGCGCCTCGGTCTGGAGCCGAAGCGGCTGTGGCGCCGCTACGTCATCCTCAACCCGGCCTACCTGAGCCGGCTCGCCGCCCAGAAGGTCGGCCTGTGGAAGGCCCGCCCGCCGGCGCCGGCCACCGAACGGCCGTCCACCTTCTCGGTCTGAGTCCGACCCGTACGACGCGAGGCCCCACCCCGGCGGGTGGGGCCTCGGTCGTGCGGAACCGGTCAGACGGTCAGGGTCCAGGTGTTGATGTAGCCGGTGTCGGCCGAGTAGGTGTCCCGCACCTGGAGCCGCCAGATGCCGTCGGCGGCCTCACCGGACACGTTCACCGTGTACGTGGCGTTCACGTTGTCGGCGCTGTCCGAGGTGCTGCTGTTCTTCAGCCGGTAGGAGCTGCCGTCCGGGGCGAGCAGGTCGATGACCAGGTCACCGCGGTAGGTGTGCACGATGTTGACCGCCACGGTGGAGGCCGAGGAGGCGTTGCGACCGCAGCCGGAGATGGTGATCGAGCTGGTCACCGCCGAGCCGGCATCGGGGATCGACACGTCGGTGCCGTTCGTGCCGGTGCAGCCGGTGGGCGGCGGCGGGGTGCTGCCGGTTCCGACGTAGAGGAGCAGGTTCGGTGAGCCCGAGCCGGGGTTGGTGACCACGTTCGGGGTCGCATTGGCCACCAGTTGGTTGCGGACCTGGGCCGGGGTCCAACTCGGGTTGGCGCTGGCGACCAGGGCCGCCGCTCCGACCACGTGCGGGGTGGCCATCGAGGTGCCACTGATCGTGTTGGTGGCGGTGTTGCTCGTGTACCAGGCCGAGGTGATCGACGAGCCGGGCGCGAAGATGTCCAGGCAGGTGCCGATGTTGGAGAACGACGACCGGGCGTCCGAGCTGGTCGTCGAGCCCACTGTGATGGCTTCCGTGGTCCGCGCCGGCGAGGTGTTGCACGCGTTCGCACCGTTGTCGTTGCCGGCCGCCAGGCCGTACGTGACGCCCGAGGCGATCGAGTTGCGGACGGCGTTGTCGAGTGAGGTGTTCGCGCCGCCGCCGAGGCTCATGTTCGCCACGGCTGGCTTGATCGCGTTCGCGGTGACCCAGTCGACGCCGCCGATCACCCCGGCGTTGGTGCCACTGCCGGAGCAGTTCAGCACCCGTACGCCGACGAGCTGGACGGCCTTGGCCACCCCGTACGTGGACCCGCCGACGGTGCCGGCCACGTGCGTGCCGTGCCCGTTGCAGTCGTCGGCCGCTCCGCCGTCCACGGCGTCGTAGCCGGAGGTGGCCCGGCCGCCGAAGTCGTTGTGGGTGAACTTGATGCCGGTGTCGATGATGTAGGCGTGCACGTTGCTCGCCGTGTTCGGGTAGGTGTAGGAGCTGTCCAACGGCAGGCTGCGCTGGTCGATCCGGTCGAGACCCCAGGAGGGCGGGTTGGCCTGGGTGCCGGAGATCGAGACGGTGTGGTTCTGCTCGACGTACGCCACCGCCGGGTCGGCCGCGATCCGCGCCGCCGCGCTGGCGCTCACCCTGGCCTCGAAGCCGCGCAGCGCCGCACCGTAGGTGCGGGCCACAGTGCCGCCGTGGCGGCTGGAGAGCCGCTTCGCGGTGTCGCCGACCTTGTCCCGGGCAACGGCGCTGTCCTTGAGTACGACGATGTAGCTGTCCGGTACGGCGGTGGCTCCGCCGGCGGCCCGAACCACACCCTCGGGTTCGGCGGCCAGGGCCGGGGTGCCGACGGCCAACACGGTCGCCGCGGCCACCCCGATCAGCACGGACCTTCGTGGAAGACCCATCTCCTACCTCCCTCTGACCGGCGGCGGAACGTGACCACCGGCCCAACATCAATCGACAGTTGCCGATCAAGCTGAGGGTAGATCAGCCTTCCAGCAGTTGTACATGTCGAAACGTCCATACCATCGAGTGATGACCCCTACGGGCCCGGCGTCCGGGGCGAACGGGGGACGGGCCCGGATTCGCCTCGCCGCGCTCCCGGAAAGAATCTCGAACATGGAGAGTCAGCTCACCATCCTGCTTCCGGTCGCCGCCGTCTGGCTGGCCGCCGGCGTCGTCGCCGACGGCCTTCCCCGACTGCGCAACACCCGCATGCTGCGCCGGCGTACCGGATGGTTGCTGGTGCTGGCCGTCAGCGGTGTGGCGGTCACCGCGGCCGTGCTGGGTGGCGGGCTGTTCAGCACCGGTGCCACACCTGTCGACCGGGCGGCCGCCGGGCTCGCACTGGCCGCCGGCCCGGCGCTCGTGGCGACGGCCTGTTCGGTACGGCGGATCCGCCGCCTGCGGGCCGGAGCGGGCGCGTTCGCCAGCGCCCCGGCGACCCCCGCGCCGCACGGGCTACGCGCCGCCGCAGCCCATCCGCTCGTCGGGTTGCCACTTCAGGTCACCGCGCTGGCCACGCTGCCGGCGTTGATCGCGGCGACCGGCACCGACCTCGGAGCCGACCCCGGTGTCACCGGGCCGGCGATCACAGTGGGTGCGCTCGCCGTGGTGGCCATCGGAGTCCGGCACGCGCTCCGTCACAACCGGTTCGCCGAGCGGGCCCGGCCCGCAGTGCCGTCAACGCGGACGGTTGGCGCTCTGCACGTATAGCAACTCCAGGATCGACCTGGTCGCCTCGAACCAGCGGTCCAGCCAGTCCTGCGAGGGCACTGTGCCCTTCGGCGGCAGCTCCATCAGCAGACCACGCAGCAACGGGTGGTCGGCCAGGGACTCGGGCGGCTCCATCGGCCAGCCCGCCGGCGGGAACGACGGCTCGATCAACGGATTCGGGTCCAGCGAGGGCAGCGAGAGCGGAGGATCCATCGTCTCGGAAGCGCCCTCCCGCCCGCTCAACTCCTGGTCGGTCGAGACCACCTCGGTCAGAACCGTGTCTCGACGAGCGCCGCGGTACTTGCCACCGAACCGCTCCGGCTTTGCCGGACCGGTGGTGAGGTTGTCTGAGCCGATCGTCGTCATCCGTCTCGCCTACTCGCTCGGTTGCGGGTCGGTGCGGCGGGTCGTCGACCAGCGCCGTACCGACCGGTTCAACGAGACGGGGGCGCTCTGGCGACGGGAATCCCGACGGAACCTCGCCGGGCCGCGACCTTCTGCGGCGACTCCTGCCGATACGGCAGAGCCCCCGCCCGGCGAACCGGACGGGGACTCCATTGACCAGTCGGTCAGACCGTGCCGAACACACCAACCCTGGTGCCGGCGACGAAGGAGTGCCAGTCACCGGGCGCGAAGACCAGGGCGGGGCCCGCCTTGTCCTTCGAGTCCCGTACTCCGACCGCCCCCGTCACGTACGCCACCTCTACGCAGTTGTCACAGTTCGGCCCGCTCTTCGAACTCTTGAACCATGCTGCCTGCGTCAGGTCCACGGGGAACCTTTTGGTCGCCATTTCCACAACGGCTCCTCTGCCAGTTTTGCGATGTGTGCGACGGACTCCTCGGGGCGTATGGCCGCAGCGCGGATGTGATCGAAGATGAAGCTGTACTTCTGCAGTTCGTCGCTCTTCTCGAGGAAGAGCCCACCCGTGGCGTTCTCCGCGTACACAACATCCGGATCACCGGGCTCAGGGAAGCTGAGGATCGTGAACGTGCCGTCCATGCCGGCATGCGCACCCACCTCGAAGGGCAGGATCTGCAGCGTCACGTTCGGCAACTCGGCCACCTCGACCAACCGCCTGAGTTGGCCGCGCATCACCTCGTCCCCGCCCACCGGCCGACTTACCACCGCCTCATCGAGCACCACCCACAGATCGACCGGATCGTCCTGGGTCAATAACGACTGACGGCCCAAACGGACACGCACTCTTTGATGTACCTGATCGGCGGTGAAGTCCGGACGGGCGGCGCGGATCATGGCACCGGCGTACTCCTCGGTCTCCAGGAGGCCCGGAACGACCTGCTGTTCGTACGCCCGGATCGAACTGGCGGCCGCCTCCAGCCCGACGTACGCGCCGACGAGCACTGTGCTGTACGGGTGCCACCAGCCCTTCTGGCGGGCCTCTCGGGCGATCTGCACCAGCTCGTCGCTCTCGGCGCCGACCACGCCGTAGATCCGCAGCATGTCCCGCACGTCGCGCGGGGTGGCGGTGGTGTGCCCGGTCTCGATGCGGGAGACCTTCGACGCCGAGCACTCCAACTGTTCGGCGACCACCTCGATGGTGATCCCGGCGGACTCCCGCTGCCGGCGCAGCTCGGCCCCGAGCCGCCGCCGTCTGATGGTGGGACTGCGCCGCTCACTCATCGCGCAGGCCGTGAGTCACTGGTCCCCGCCGCTGGCTGCTCGACCCCACTCGGGCTACCTCCGGTAACGCGCCACATGTGACACCCGCCGGGGGCGCGACCGTCGACCGGCGAGCGTTCGCGACAAAGGGGGTGGTGCCGGTCCTCGGCCGGCCGCGACGGGCGAAACCGCCCCCAGTGTGCCGCCCGTACGCGGATGGCTTCAATAGGCCTTTCGCGCGACACGCTCACGTATCGGCAAAACTCGACGTGCAACTTGCATGAAGCACGTCGCTGATGCACTCTGTCCGTATGGCTCGGATCACTCAGCGTTCCCGTTCGGTCCCTCGGAGTGGTGACCCCACCGCTTCGGGGAGGCTGGGCACGACGCGGGCCCGAGCCACGACAACGCGACCTGCTCCGGGGTAAGGACCCCGCCGCTGCAAGCCGGCAGGCTGCGGCGGCGGGCGCGGTTCCCGGAAGCAACCGGGTGGTGGTCGGGTGGCGGCACGTCACCAGCGGGGTACGGCCCGACCACTGCCATCCGCACCACCGGTTCACGAGGCACGACCCCGTCACCGGCCGAGACGTCCCCCGTTCAGGCACCGCCGGCGCAGCCGCCGGCCGATCCTCCCCAGGAGCCCATGTGCTTCCCCGCACCGGTGACGTACTGCACGTGACGCGCGCGGCGAGTGTCCAGTTCCTCAGGCCGATCAAGTTCCGGGTGATCCGGGTGCTCGACTGGCCGACCTATGACGGCTGGCTCTGGCTCGACGGCTACGAGTTGAACGCCGCGGGTGACGCCGTCACCCGACGTTCGATCTTCGTCCAACGGGAAGGGCTGCAGCAACTGCAGGCCGCCCCCGAACCCCGCCCGCACACAGTGCGGGCCCGCCGCCCGGTCGCGCGTACCCCGGTCCGGGTGGGCTGACCGACCCGATCCGCCGCCGGTGGGCGTGCCGTCGCCATAGAATTGGTACGCCCACCCCGGCACGTTCCACCCGCTCGTCCAGGACCCTGACCCTGGGATGGTCATGGTCAATCAGCCCGCCCTGCGGCGGCACCACCGCTCCCGTATCGCCTATGCCTTCGGACTCCTCGCCCTCCTCGGGGCGATGGCGACACTCCTGGTCCTCGTCCACGACCCGGCGATGTCGTCCACCCGGCTGACCGCACCGGTGCCCGCACCGGAGATCACAGTGCTCGACCCCGACCCACCGACCGGCGACGGCCAGTCGGTGTACGAGGAACCGGGCTGGATCGACACCGCCGACCCGGCCGACCACGTCGGCGGTGCCGACCCGACCGGGTCGGTGTCCGGCCTGGGTGCCGGCGGCCAGTCCGACGGCCGTCAGGACCTCACCGAAGCGGCTCCGGCCGGGCACAGTGCCGCTGACATGCGCCGCTCACTGTTCTGGTCCGGCATCTTCGGCCTCGCCATCTCGCTGGCCGGCGTCGGCCTCGTCGGCACGCGTCGCCGAATGTGGTGACGAGCGGTCACGGCGTGGCCGTCACCGAAGGGCTCGGCGTGGTCGGGCTCTCTTCGGGCGGCGACGGGGCCGCCGAGATGATCAACAGCACCTCGTCGTCGGTCGACACCGTCGTGCCCGCCCCCGGTTCGGTCCCCACCACCGTCCCCGGCGGCAACTCCGACGGGCGGAACACCACCCGGTAGGTCAGACCGAGCCGATTCAACAGCCCTTCGGCGGTGGCCTGCGGCAGGCCGGCGAGCGGTGGCACCGGCAGCTCGTCGGGCGCGTCAGTGGTGGCCGAGCTGCTGGGTGACTCGCTCGTGGGTGCCATCGACGTGGGAGCCGCGCTGGTCGGCACGGTGCTCGGAGCACTGGTCGGCGGAAGGGACGGGGTGGGCCCGGGATCGTCCAGGTCGTCGTCCTGCTGCGAACGCACCAACCAGAGCGCGCCCCCGAGCAGAGCGGCGAGCAGCAGTGCCAGTACGCCCCAGAGGATCGGCAACCACCACCGCCGACCGCCCTGCTCCTCGACGTACCACTCGGCGTCGTCGGATCGTGGCGAGCGCACCTCGGCCCGCCCGGACCACGCCGGCGGGATCGGTGCCGTGCGGTCGGCCGGCGGACCCGGCCGGGTGCCGGCGGACCGGTCGATCGGCATGGTCTCGTCGGGCGACAGGTCGGGACGAGCATGGACAGTCCGGTCGATCGGCGCCGTCTCATCCGGGTCGGCGGCGGCCCGCGTCGGGGCCGGGCCGTCTGCGGCGGTGGGCCCGGGCGCCGGCCCGTCGGTGGCGGAGGGCAGGGGGCGGGTCCGGTCGTCGTCGTCCTCGCCGGCGGGCGGCTCCTGGCGGTCGTCGCTCATCGCACGTCCTTTCCCGAACCCGGACGGGCGTCATGGCCCTCGACCGCCAACCTAGTCGCCCACAGCACCATCGGCGGGGATCAGCGTGCCGAGCCGCGCCGGGATCAGGGGGTGGGTCTGGTGGTGGGCTGATCGCCCGGGTCCGCCCCACACCAGATGCTGACCTGGTCGTTCCACCGGGCCGGGCCGTCCTCGGCCGGCTCCTGTCGGTTGACCTTGCCGACGCGTCCGCTGAGGTAGCGCGGGTAGAGGCCCTCCTCGACCAACTCGTCGGCGGCCTTGGCGCAACTCTTGCCGATCACGTCCGGAACCTCGGTGGCCGGCGGCGGCCCGGCGACCTGGAGCTGCACTGTCGTTCCCCGGGCGACAGCGGTGCCCACGCCCGGGGTGGTGCTCTCGACGTTACGACCGACACCGCCACCGAAGACCAGCCGCCAACCCAGCCGCTGCTTGCGCAGGGTGTCCCGGGCGTCCTCGAAGTCGGTGCCGATCACCGGTGGCACGGTCAGGCCGGTCCCCCTGGTCGAGGTGGGGGAGGTCTGGACCGCCGAGGGTGTCGGCCGTCCACTGCTCGGTCGAGGCGCGGTGGCCCGGCTGGTCGAGGGGCCGACGGTGGTCGCGACGGCCAGCGGATCACCGGGGGACGTGTCCCCCTCGCCGGCCAGCAACCAGCCACCTGTCGCGCCGACGGCGGCGAGCAGCACCGCCGCCAACCCACCACCGAGCACGACGCTCGCCCGGCCCCCACCGCCACCGGCGGCACTCTGCTGGCCCGTGTTCGTGTCAGTCATAACGCCCACCGCCTCATCACCGGCGACCGTACCGCCCGCCGCCCAATCCGCCCGCACCGGCGGTCCACTCCGGCGGGTCGTTGCACTCGCCGCGCCGACGACGGGACGTTACGCTGCCCCGCATGGCCAGACAGGGCTGGGGAGTGGCGATCGCGACGGCGATCGGGGTCGCTGCTGGCGCGGGTGCCGCACAGCTGGGCTTCGGCTACGGGCTCGGCGTCATCACCTGGACGCCGACCGAGGCCGGTGCGACAGACACGGCCTGGGCGGACGGCCTCGCCTGGGCCACCTGGCTCGCCGCGAGTTCGACAGTGCTCGGCGCGGTCTGCGCGCAGCGACTGCACCAACGGAACGCTCCGGCGAAGACCACGACCTCCCCGGCGACCGCTACCGACGAGGTCGCCGGCCACGCGGGCCCGCCGCTCGGCGACCGCACGCCGGAGCAGGGAACCGGGCTCACACCGACGACCGCCACGGCCCAGCCCGAGGTGGTGGGCGCCGAGCCGCCCGTCCCGGCCACCGGCAGCCTGCTGCGGCGGGTGGCACTGGCGCTCGGTGCCGGGTTGGGCGGGCTGGTCACCGTGCTGCTGATCGCCGTACCCGCGCGGGTCGCCACCGGCGCGGACACCGGCGCACCGCAACGGACGGCCGCCGTACAGGCGACGCTGGGCATCCTGATCGGCGTCCTCGTCGCCGTCTGGGCGTTGCGCTCCCGAGCCGCCGCGGCGAACGTGACAGCGACGGCCGCCTGGCTCTGGCTGCTCGCGGTGGTTTCGGTGATCGACGGGGTACGCGTCGGACGAGGATTGACCGGCGCGCAACTCGGCACCTGGCAGTTCGACCCGGACCACGCCCGGTACTGGATCGGCGGTCAGCTCTACTGGCCCGGGGCGCTGCTGGCACTGGTGCCCGCGCTGCTGATCGGCGGGCTGGCCGCCCGGCGGGCCGCCCGCTCCCCGGGTGGGCGCCGCGTGGGTGCGGCGGCCTCCGGTGCGGCGGGCCCGGTGCTCGTCGCGCTCGCCTACCTGACCACGTTGCCGCACTGGTCGACGCTCGGGCCCGCGCAGTTGTCCACCCAGCTGATCGCCCCGTACGCGGTGCTCGCCGGTGTCGCCGGTTCGGTGCTGGCCGCCCTCCTCGGCGAGCGAGCCGAGCGGCACCACGCCGCCGACCGGAGCCGGTCGACCGAGCGAGATGCGGTTGCGCAGGACACGGTGGCTGACCGGAGTGCGGTTGCGCAGGACACGGCGGCCGACCCGGTCGCCGGACCCGACACCCGGTCGCCGGTCGCCGGAACCCCAGCCCCGACTGTCGGTTCCACGGCCCCGATCGTCGGGACCGCGGCGCGGCGTCGCAGGGCCGACGCTCCACCGCAGACGCCCCGGACGGGCTCGCTGCCGGGCGAGGCCACCGCCGCACCGCAGGTGCCCGCCCCGCGTACCGACCCGGACCTCACGGACCGGGCCCGCCCCACCGGAGCGGCAACGGCGGACGACCTGACCCCGACCAGCCGACCCACCCGTGTGTCCCGCCGCACCACCCGCCCCACCGCCGACTGACCACCGCTCACCTCCGCCCGTTGGCCACGGTGGGTGGGGAGCCGGTTGGGTGGGGTCAGGTGGTTGGCCAGGTGTGGACGGGTTGGTTGGTGCGCTGGAGTTCGGCGTAACGCTTGACCATGTGGTGCAGCGCGTCCGCCCGGTCCATGCCGTGGTGGCGCTCGGCCGCCCAGACCGCCTCGGTCTGCCAGACGGCACCGTTACGGCCGGTACGGCAGCGCTGCTCGATGATGCCGAGCAGCCGGTCCCGCTGCTCCGGGGCGACCCCGAACCCGTCCAGGCCGGCGGCGGCGGTGGGCAGCAGTTGCTCCAGGACCAGCTTGGCGACCGGCACGTCGCCGAGCCCCGGCCAGTGCAGCACGGCGTCGAGACCACGTCGGGCGGCGGCGTGGAAGTTCTCCTCGGCGGAGCTGAAGGTGAGCTGACTCCAGATCGGACGGTCGGCCTCGGCCAGACCGCGTACCAGCCCGAAGTAGAGGGCCGCGTTGGCGAGCATGTCCACCACTGTCGGACCGGCCGGCAGCACCCGGTTCTCCACCCGCAGGTGGGGGCGGCCGTTCATGATGTCGTAGACCGGCCGGTTCCACCGGTACACGGTGCCGTTGTGCAGTCGCAGCTCCCCGAGCTGTGGCACACCGCCGGCGTGCAGGACCTCCACCGGGTCCTCGTCCTCGCAGATCGGCAGCAGCGGCGGGAAGTACCTGACGTTCTCCTCGAACAGGTCGAAGATCGAGGTGATCCACCGTTCGCCGAACCACACCCGCGGCCGTACGCCCTGGGCCTTGAGCTCGTCCGGGCGGGTGTCGGTGGCCTGCTGGAACAGCGCGATCCGCGTCTCGGCCCACAGTTGGCGGCCGTACAGGAAGGGGCTGTTCGCCCCGACTGCCACCTGCACCCCGGCGATGGCCTGGGACGCGTTCCAGTAGTCGGCGAAGCTGTCCGGGGCGACCTGGAGGTGGAACTGGAGGCTCGTGCAGGCGGCCTCGGGGGCGATCGAGTCGGTGTGCGTCCGCAACTGCTCGACGCCGCGAATGTCCAGCTCGATGTCCTCGCCCCGGGCACCGACGATCTGGTCGTTGAGCACCCGGTAGCGCTCGTTGGTGGAGAGGTTGTCCTCGACCAGGTGCCCCTCGGTGAGGGTGGGCAGGATGCCGACCAGGACGATCTTCGCGTCGGACCTGGCGGCGCGTTCGTCGGCCCGGGAGAGGCTGCCGCGCAGGTCGTGCTCGTAGTCGGCGAAGCCGTTGCCCTCGATCAGTCGGGGCTCGGCGTTGAGTTCCAGGTTGAACTGCCCCAGTTCGGTCTGGAAGAGGGGGTCCGCGATGTCGGCGAGGATCTCCTCGTTGCGCATCGCCGGCTCGGCGGCCGAGTCGACCAGGTTGAGTTCGATCTCCAGGCCGGTCATCGGCCGGTCGGCGTCGAAGCCGAAGTCGTCGAGCATCAGGGCGAAGACGTCCAGGCACCGCCGCACCTTCTGCCGATACCGGACGCGATCATCCCGGGTGAAGGCGCCCTCTGAGACGTCCCTGCCCATGTGTCCTCCCGACGGCCGGCGCGGTCGGGATCATGCCGTCCCGGAAGCGCTTTGTGAAGCATCCACGGTAAGAGCGCCCACCTGACCGGGGCCAGAGGCCGACGTCGGGTTCCGACGTCGGCCGGCGCGGACGCGCTCGTGGCGCCATCTGTACCCCGCCGTGGTCCGGCTGGATCCGATGGCGGTGCGAACAACCCGTGACAATTACCACGAGAGGGTACGACGCAGGGCCCGCGCCGACGTGCGGCGCGGGCCCTGCGTCGTACCGGATCAAGGGAGGGGGTCCCCCTGGCCCTCCGGCGATCCCGAGGATCAGGCCTGACGGACGGCTTCGCCCTCGATCTCGATCTTGATCTTGCGGCTGACCAGCACGCCCCCGGTCTCCAGGGCGACGTTCCAGGTCAGGCCGAACTCCTCGCGGTCGATCTCGGTGCTCGCGGAGAAACCGAAGATATCCTGACCGAACGGGCTGCGGCCGACGCCCTCGAACTCCACCTCAAGCTCGACCGGACGGGTGACGTCCTTGATGGTCAGCTCACCGGTGAGCACGAACTCGCCGCCGTTACGGGACTTGACCCCGGTGCTGCGGAACTCGAGCGTCGGGAACTTCTCGGCGTCCAGGAACTCGGGGCTGCGCAGGTGCGCGTCCCGGTCGGCCTGGGTGGTGTCGACGCTGGCGGCCTGGATGGTGGCGACGACCGACGACTGCAGCGGGTCCTCGGCGACGGTGATGGTGGCGGTCGCGTCGTTGAACTCACCGCGAACCTTGCTCACCATCATGTGCCGGGCAACGAAGCCGACCCGCTTGTGCGCCACGTCGAGCGCGTAGGTGCCGGCCGCCGGAATGGTGAGGCCGTCCCAGTCGCGGGTAACCGTCTCGATGCTGCTGGTCATGGTGCTGTCCTCCAGGGGATTGTTTAGTAGCCCAACGACTGCTTGAGCAACTATAACCGCAACAATATTCCCCGTGTCAAGCACTGGTATGATGAAGGGGTGACCAACGTCTTCGACGATCCCCGGATCACCGCCGTCGGCCTGCTCTTCGAGGCACACGCCGGGCTGTCCGCCCGGTTCAACGCCCAGTTCGAGGAGCACGGCCTCTCCGCGGTCGAGTTCGAGGTCATCACCCGACTGGCCCGCTCGCCGGGCAACCAACTACGCATGACCGACCTCGCCGCACAGACCTCCCTGTCGACGAGCGGGGTGACCCGTGTGGTGGACCGGATGGAGCGCGACGGGCTGCTCACCCGCCGGGCCTGCCCGAACGACAGGCGCAGCTCGTACGCGGTGGTCACCGCCGCCGGGATGCAACGGCTGAACGACACGCTTCCCGGGCACCTGCAGATGATCGAGCAGTGGTTCACCGGGCAACTCGACCCCGAAGCGCTGTCGGCACTGCTCGACGGGTTGCGCCGCGTCCGCGACGCCGCCCATCCGTGCGCCACCGCCGGCAGCGACGACGTCAGCCCGGACCAGAGCGTCGCCACCGACAGCGCCTCTCGACGCCACTGAACAGCACCCGCCGACCGGCGACGGCAGCGGCAGAAAGACCGGCAGAACTTGCCCGGCCAAGCTGGAGGATTGGGTCCAAGCCGACTTTCTGCCGGCGCGCCGGTGGCAGGCTTCCTGCACCGGGGATCACCGGGGGGTGACGGCGCGGGCGATCAGCGAGGGGTAGCACCAAAGGGGGCTCTTCGCCCGCGCCACTCTCCGGGGCACGCGCAGGCTATCGAGCCGGACCGCCCCGAGTGGCGATCAGCGCATACAACAGGCCAGACTCCTGCGGCAGCAACCGGATGCCGCTCTCCACACAGACCCGGTCGAGTCGATCGAGGACCGCCGGGTCCGCGGTGCTCGCGGCCAGTCCCACGAGCGCCTCCACCACGTCGCGGCGATCCTGCCCCGCATTGTCGGCGGCGGCAGCGAACCACTCGGCAGCCAACTCCCGGTCACCCCGGTGCAGCGCCAGGTTCCCCTCGATCAGGGCACAGAGCCCCACCTCCGGCCCACCCCAGGCCGGCGACGCGTCGTCCCCGCGCTGTCGCGGCACTGTCGGCCGCTCCGGCTCGACCTCCACGCCCCCGGCGCGAAGCTCGGTGAGCACCTCGGTCGCCTCCGCCGCGCGCCCGTCCTGCGCCAGCGCCAGCCCGACGGTCCCGAGGACCCGACGGCGACGCCCAGGATCACCCAGCGCGGACAGGGCCACGATGGCCCGCCGGCCACGGTCGATGGCGTCCGCGTACCAGCCCTCCAGCCGGGCGACCTCGGCGCGATTGGCCCAACCCAACACCCGCAGTCGCTGCTCGCCACTCTCGGCGGCCAGCCGGTCCACCGCAGCGAGCCGGCGGCGGGCCGCGGCCAGGTCGCCGGTACGGACCTCGTGCCAGGCGAGGCTGTTCTGCGCCACCGCCAGGTCCCGGGTCCGACCGTTGCGGGCGGCCAACCGCAGCAGCGCCTCGGCCTGCTCGCGAGCCTCGTCCTGCCGCCCGACCGAGATCAGCAGGGTGCCGAGCACGTTCCGCGCCTCCAACTCACCGGTGACGTCGCCGGCCTCCCGGAAGGTGTCCAACGCCGTGCGGGCCGTCGACAACTCCTCGGCACCCGCGCCGTGCTCGGCCGCGAGCCGGGCGACCCCGAGGGCGGCCCAGCCTCGCAGGCGAGGATCGGCGTCGGCGGTGCGCGGGTCCGCCAGCAGCCGCCGCAGCCACTGCCGCCCGGCCACGTCGCGTCCACGGAACCGCCACCAACGGGTCAGGCACGCCGCCAGCCGCAGCGCGGTCAACGGGTCGTCGGTGGCCGCGTGGGTCAGCGAGGAGCTGATGTCACTGCTCATCTCGTCCAGCCGGTGCACCGCGTCGGGCACCCGTGGGCCGACCAGGTCGCTGGCGGTCCGGGCCACCAGGCGCGCGATGACCTCGGCGTGTCGACGGCGGATGCAGGTCAGCTCACCCCCACCGGCTGCCTGCTCGATGGCGTAGTCACGGACCGCGTCGAGCAGCCGGAACCGGAAGGACCCGGTTCCGCGTACGCTCAGCAGCCCCAATTCGACGAAGCGGTCCAACAGCGGCACCGGATCGATCGCCACGGTGCCGTCCCGGTCGGCCTCGTCGGCGAGCATCTCCTCGGCCAACTCGACCGACCAGCGGTTGCCGAAGACTGCCAACTGGCGCAGCGCGGCCTGCTCGTCCGATGCCAACAGCCGGTAGCTGAACGCCACCGCGTCCCGCAGGGTGACAGCGACCGAGACCGTCGCACTGGTGTCGGGTCCGCTCGTCCGGCTGACCGTCTCGGGTGCGTCCCAGCCCGGAGCGGCGGACGCGTCGGCGGAGGTGGCCAGGTCGAGCACGCGGTCGCCGTACCTGTCGAGCAGTTCGGTGAGGTCGAGGAGTCGGCCCCGGGCGGCCATCAGCTCGATGGCCAACGGCAGCCCGCCGAGCCGGCGGACCAACGCGGCGAGTGCCGGCAGCTCAGCGGCTGTGGGTGGCTCCCGACGGACCTGGGCGAGTCGGGCGGTGAACAACGCGACCGCCGGCCACGAGTCGAGCCCGGAGTGCTCGGCCTCCGGTGGTGGCACGTCGAGCGGCGCGACCGGCCAGACCCGCTCGCCCGGCAACCCGACCGGATGCCGCCCGGTGACCAGCACCCGCAGCGAGGGCAGTGCGCCGATCAGCTTGTGCACTGTCGCGGCCACCGGCCCCGGGGCGCGTTCCACAGCGTCCATCACCAGCAGCGTCGGACGCCCGGCGAGCAGCGCCACGAGTTCGGACAGGCGCGCGACGCCGAGCACCGACATCGAGGCGGCGAGTACGTCCGGGCCGTCCGCGCCCTCGCCGACCAGCACGCCGGCGACGCCGGCCGGGTGGGCGGAGGCCACCAGGTGTGCCACCGACGTGGCCAGGGCGGTCTTGCCGACGCCGGCCAGCCCGACGAGGCTCACCAGTCGGGGCCCTCGCTCCTCGGTGAGCATTCCGGCCAGCTCGGTGAGGTCCCGCTCCCGGCCGATCAACGCGACCGGGGGCGGAAGCGCCACCGACGGGCCGGCGGGCGGGGAGGTGGCGGTGCCGACAGCGAACGTCGTCGAGGTGGCGTCCGGCGGGGCCGGTTCGGCACCGGCGCCACGGGCCGCGGCCAGGAACGCCGCGCGGCCGGCGCCGGCCAGCGCCAGAGCCCCGGCGAGCAGCTCGACAGTGGTGCGTTGGGGCCTGATCGACCTGCCGCGCTCCAGGTCACGCACCGTCCGCACACCCACCCCGGCCCGGGACGCCAACTCGGCCTGGGTCAGGCCGGCGGCGCGTCGGTGCCCGCGGAGCAGCTCCGGCAGCGTGGTCCGTCCAGCCGGGCTCCGCGACCGGTCATGATCCGGAGGCATGGGCACGAAGAGTACGGATGGACTCCGACGGTCGGCAGTCGAACGTCGGGCTACTGACGCCCGCTCGCCGAAACCCGACAGCCGTACGGACAGTCCGTCCGGAACGACCGGCCGAGCTGTCGGGCCGGGCGGATCAGAGGCCCAGATCCCGAGCGATGATCATGCGCTGCACCTCGCTGGTGCCCTCGCCGATCTCCAGGATCTTGGAGTCCCGCCAGAACCGGGCCACCGGGTACTCGTTCATGAAGCCGTACCCGCCGTGAATCTGGGTGGCCTCCCGGGCGTTGTCCACGGCGATCGTGCTGGCGTGCAGTTTCGCGATGGCGGCCTGCCTCTTGAACGGCTCACCGGCCAGCATCCGCGCGGCGGCGTCGTAGTAGGCCAGGCGCGCGGTGTGCGCCTTCAGCTCCATGTCGGCGATCTTGAACTGGATCGCCTGGTTGGCGCCGATCGGCTGACCGAAGGCGTGCCGCTCCTTCGCGTACTTGATCGACTCGTCGACACAGCCCTGGGCGAGGCCCACTGCCAGCGCGGCGATGGCGATCCGGCCCTCGTCGAGGATCCGCAGGAACTGGGCGAAACCCCGACCCCGGGGGCCGAGCAGGTTGGCGGCCGGCACCCGGCAGTCGTCGAAGGTCAACTCGTGGGTGTCCGAGGCGGTCCAACCCACCTTCGAGTAGCCGGGCGCGACGGCGAAGCCCGGTGTGCCGGTCGGCACGATGATCGTCGACAGCTCCTTGGAGCCGTCCGGGTTCGTGCCGGTCACTGCCGTGACCGTGACCATGACCGTGATGTCGGTGCCCGAGTTGGTGATGAACGCCTTCGAGCCGTTGATGACCCACTCGTCCCCGTCCAGCACCGCCCGGGTCTGCGTGCCGGCGGCGTCCGAGCCGGTGCCCGGCTCGGTGAGACCGAAGCCGGCCAGCGCCTCGCCACTGAGCAGCCGGGGCAGCCAGGTCGCCTTCTGCTCCTCGGTGCCGAAGCGGTAGATCGGCATCGCGCCGAGCGAGACCGCCGCCTCCAGCGTGATGGCCACACTGGAGTCGACCCGGGCCAACTCCTCCAGGGCCAGGCAGAGCGTGAAGTAGTCGCCGCCCATGCCGCCGTGCTGCTCGCCGAAGGGCAGGCCGAACAGGCCCATCTTGCCCATCTGCCGGACCACCTCGTACGGGAAGGTGTGCTGCTCGTAGTGCTCGGCGATGACCGGGGCGACCACCTCGCGGGCGAATTCCCGCACGCTCTCGCGCAGCGCGTCTTGTTCGTCGGTGAGCCGGAAGTCCATCTCATCCTCCTGTAAGGACGGTCCGCCCCGGCGCTCGTGACGCCGGGGGCGGGTCGAGGTGCGAGCCCGGGTTGACGATCAGACCGGGGTGACGCCGTGCCGGCGGCGGGAGAAGTGCCGATCCTTGGTACGCGCCGCCGCGAAGCGACGGACCAGCTCGGTGCGCAGGTCGTGCGGCTCGACGATGGCGTCCACCACCAGCTCGCTGGCGAGCCGGACGACGTCGATGTCCTGCTCGTACTCGGCGCGCTTGGCGGCGACGAAGGCCGCCCGCTCGGCCTCGTCCGCAATGGCGGCGATCTTGTTGGCGTAGACCGCGTTCACGGCGGCCTCGGCGCCCATCACGGCGATCTTGGCGCTCGGCAGCGCGATGGTGGCGTCCGGTTCGAACCCGGGGCCGGCCATCGCGTAGAGCCCGGCGCCGTACGCCTTGCGGACCACCACGCAGATCTTCGGAACCGTCGCCTCGGAGATCGCGGTGATCATCTTGGCGCCGTGCCTGATGATGCCCTGCTTCTCCACGGCGCTGCCGACCATGAAGCCGGGTACGTCGCTGAGGAACAGCAGCGGCACGTTGAACGCGTCGCAGAGCTGCACGAACCGGGTCGCCTTGTCGGCCGAGTCGACGAAGAGCACGCCGCCCTTGAACATCGAGTTGTTGCCGACCACGCCGACGACCTGACCGTCGAGGCGGCCGAAGCCGATGGTCAGCTCCTTGGCCCAGAGCGCCTGGATCTCGAAGAACGAACCCTCGTCGAGCAGGCCCTTGACGTACCGCCGCATGTCGAACGCCTGCCGCTCGCTGGCCGGCACCAGCGCGGCGAGGTCGGCCTTCGCGGGCGCGGCGACCGCGGGGGCGGTCGGCGGCGACTGCGTCCAGTTCGCCGGCAGGTACGACAGGTAGGTCTTCACGACGTCGAGGGCGTCGGCCTCGGTCTTGCAGAGGAAGTGCCCCACGCCGGATTCGGCGGTGTGCACCTTGGCCCCGCCCATCGCCTCCAGGGTGGTCTTCTCGCCGGTGACCATCTCGACCATCCGGTCGGAGCCGAGATACATGCTGGCGTTGCCGTCGACGAGCGCCACCACGTCGCAGAACGCCGGAATGTAGGCGCCACCGGCGGCGCTCGGACCGAACAGCGCGCAGACCTGCGGGATCGAGCCCGAGGCGCGGACCTGGTTCCAGAAAATCTTGCCGGCACCGCGTCGGCCAGGGAAGAGGTCGACCTGGTCGGTGATCCGGGCACCGGCCGAGTCGACCAGGTAGACCATCGGCACGCCGGCGCCGTACGCCCGCTCGATGATCCTGATGATCTTCTCGACGGTGCGGGCGCCCCAGCTGCCGGCCTTGACAGTGGAGTCGTTGGCCATCAGACAGACCTGCCGGCCGTCGATGGTGGCGGTGCCGGTCACGACGCCGTCGGCCGGCAACCCTTCGGCGAGCGCGTTGGCGTAGAGGCCGTCCTCGACGAACGAGCCCTCGTCGACCAGGAGCGTGACCCGCTCACGGGCGAAGAGCTTGCCCTTTCCCGCGTTCGCGGCGTGGTACTTGTCCGCGCCGCCGGACCGGGCCCGCTTGCGCAGCTGCTCCAGTGCCTCACCGTCGAGCGTCACGCCGACTCCTCCGCCATACTGACCTGAACGATCGTTAGGCTAGCGCATGAGGACGACTGTCGGCGACCTACGAGCGAACCAGACAGTTGAGCCGAGAGCAAGACATTGAAAAACATGAATACTTGTCGTTAGGCTCCAGACACCCCCTCCTCCCGGATTGGAGTCAGCGATGACCTCACGACTCAGTCGGCTCGCAGTCGCCCTGGTGGCGACCGCAGGTGCCACCCTCGGCGTCACGGTCGCCAACCCCGCGCCCGCGTCCGCCGCCGCGACCATCTGCTACAACACCAGTCAGGCAGGTGCCTACGCCGGCACCGCCAGCCAGGCCGCCTCGATCTGGAACAACGCCACAGTCAACCTCACGCTCTCCGCCAACTGTGGCTCCAACCTGCGCATCTACCAGATCACCGGCGGTGGCTCGTACGCCGTCCGGACCAGCCTCGGCAACGGCCGGGTCTACATCGACACCCAGCAGGCCGCGCAGTACAGCCCACTGCGGATCATGACGCACGAGATCGGGCACATCCTCGGCCTGCCGGACAACTACAACGGGAACTGCTCGCTGCTGATGTCCGGCGGCAGCGCCGGCACCAGCTGCACCAACCCGTACCCGAGCACCGCCGAGGCGAACCGGGTCAGCAACCTCTTCGCCGGTACGTTCAGCGCCACCGACCGCAGCGCGGACGTCTTCCGCGACAGCTGGCCGAGCGTGCTCACCCCGGTGAGCTGACCGACCTGGCAGGTGGAAGGGGCCGGCGCGTGCGCCGGCCCCTTCGCCACGTCCTCAGTTCCGCAGAGGGCGTCAGCTCGGCAGCGGCGTCAGCCGGGTACGCGGGCCGGCCCGCAGCACGCCGGACGGCAGCTTCTTGCCGAGCAACTCCTCGGCCAGCTCCGCCACCTCGATGAGCGCCGGCAGGTCGATGCCGGTGTCGACGCCCATGTCGTGCAGCATGTGCACGGCCTCCTCGGTGGCCAGGTTGCCGCTCGCCCCCGGCGCGTACGGGCAGCCACCCAGACCGCCGACGCTGGCGTCGAACTCGGTCACCCCCAGCTCCAGCGCTGTCAACAGGTTGGCCAGCGCCGTACCCCGGGTGTTGTGGAAGTGCAGCAGCACCGGCACGTGCGCGTTGCGGTCGCGTACCGCCGTCACCAGCTCGCGGACCCGGCGTGGGGTGCCCATGCCGGTGGTGTCGCCGAACGCGACCCGGTCCGCGCCGTCGCGGACCACCCGGTCCACGATCCCGGCCACCCGCTGCGGGTCGATGTCACCCTCGTACGGGCAGCCGAAGCTCGTCGCGACGATCACCTCGACCCGCGCCGACGCACCGTGCAGCAGGTCGATCAGCTCGGCGATGTCGTCGAGCGACTCGTCGGTGGACCTGTTGACGTTGCGCCTGTTGTGCGTGTCGCTGGCCGACACCACCACCTCGATCTCGGTGAACCCGGCGGCGAGGGCCCGCTGGGCACCCCTGGTGTTCGGCACCAGCGCGGAGTACCGGACCCCGTCGGCCTTCACCGCGCGCTGCCACACCTCGTCGGCGTCGGCCATCTGCGGAATCGCCCTGGGGTGCACGAACGACACCGCCTCGATGCGGCGGACGCCGGTGCCGGACAGGCCGTCGAGCAGTCGCACCTTGGCGTCGGTAGGGATCGGGTCCTCGTTCTGCAACCCGTCCCGCGGCCCAACCTCGCGGATGGAGACGAAACTCGGCAGGTCCGCCATAAGAGGTCACCTCACTGTGACGAAAGCAGCGCTTAGGGGGTCCTCCCAGCATGCCACCCTCCTGTTGATCAAGGGGTTTGCGTTATCCACAGCGCGAATCCTGACGCAAACCCCTTGATCAACAAGGGCAGCCCTGAAGGTCAGCGCATGCGGGAGACGATGCCGGTGTCGTAGGCGCCGGAGCGGAACTCCTCGTTGTCCAGCAACTCGGTGAAGAAGGGGACGTTGTTCTTCGGGCCCTCGATCTGGAAGGCGGCTACCGCCTCCCTGGCGCGTTCGAGCACCTCGTCGCGGGTCGCGCCACTGACGATCAACTTGGCCAGCAGGCTGTCGTAGAACGGGGTGACGGTGTTGCCCTCGGTGTAGCCGGAATCCACCCGGACACCCTCGCCCGTCGGCTCGACCCACGTCCTGATCACACCGGGACCGGGCAGGAAGCGCTTCGGGTCCTCCGCGTTGATCCGCATCTCCATGGCGTGGCCACGCGCTGTCAACGCGTCCGGGTCGAACGTCGGCGCCAACCCGGCCGCCACCCGCAACTGCTCCTCGACCAGGTCGACGCCGTAGACGTACTCGGTCACCGGGTGCTCCACCTGCAACCGCGTGTTCATCTCCAGGAAGAAGAACTCGTTCGTCTCAGGGTCGAGCAGGCACTCCACGGTGCCCGCGTTGCGATAGCCGACCGCCTCGCCGGCCCGCACCGCGGCGGCCAGCAGACGGGACCGCAGCTCCGGTGCGACCGCCGGGGACGGGGACTCCTCGACCAGCTTCTGATTGCGCCGCTGCACCGAGCACTCCCGTTCGCCGAGCGCCACCACCCGGCCGTCGGCCAGGCCGAGGATCTGCACCTCGACGTGCCGTACCCGGGGAAAATACCGCTCGATCAGCACCGAACCGTCGCCGAACATCCGCTCCGCGAACGCGCGCACCTTGTCGTACTCGGTGCGCAACGCGGCCTCGTCGACTGCCACGCCCATGCCCATGCCGCCGCCGCCGGCAGCGGCCTTGACCATCACCGGGTAACCGATCTCGCCGGCTGCCGTCACCGCCGCGTCCAGGTCGGCGGCCGGGTCGGTGGTCCCGGGCGCTACCGGAACGCCCGCCGCCGCCATCAGGTTCCGAGCGTTGATCTTGTCGCCCATCGCGGTGATCGCGTCCGCGCCGGGTCCGACCCAGATCAGGCCACTGGCCTCGACGGTACGGGCGAACTCGGCATTCTCCGACAGGAAGCCGTACCCGGGGTGGATGGCCTGCGCGCCCGTCGACTTCGCGGCGGCGAGGATCGCCTCGGTGTTGCGGTAGCTGAGCGCCGGGTTCGGTGGGCCGATGAGGACCGCCTCGTCCGCCTCCGCGACGAACGGCAGGTCGGCGTCAGCCTCCGAGTGCACAGCGATCGCGCGGATGCCGAGCCGCTTGGCGGTCCGGATGATCCGGCGCGCGATCTCGCCCCGATTGGCGACCAAAAGTGACTCGATCATGTTTCCTCCCGGCGTCCGGATGGTGGGACGATGTCAGGGAATCATGACCGACACGGTTCTGACGAGTCGGCTCAGGCGAGCAGCGCGGCCAGTGTCGCGCCGCGCAGCAACTCGGCCCGACGTCGCCGATCCACCTCACCGCCGAGGAACGGCGTCGAGTTCATCAGACCGAACGCGGCGTGCGCGAGCACCCGCGCCTCGCCGTCGGGCATCCCCGGGTGCAGCGCGGTCAGCACCGTCACCCACTCCTCGACGTAGAGCCGTTGCAGGCGACGGATGCGCCGCCGCGGCTCCTCGGGCAGGCGGTCCAGTTCGTGCAGGTGCAACGCGATCACCGCCGGGTTGGCCAGCGCGAACTCGACGTGGAAGTCGATCAGCGACTCCAGTACGCCGCGCGGATCGTCCGAGCGCCCGGTGGCGCGTTCCCGCCCGCCGGCCAGCAACCCCTCACTCACCGGGATCAGCGCGGCGGCAAGCATGGCCTCCTTGCCGGCAAAGTGGTGGTAGAGCGCCGGACCGGTGACCCCGGCTGCGGCGCCAATGTCGTCCATCGACACGCCGTGGTAGCCGCGCGCCGCGAACAGACCTACCGCGATCTCCAGGATCTCGTCCTTGCGGGACCTGCGCCGGCCCGCACCCGCCGTACCCCGTGCCTGCTGCTCCACCGTCACCCGACAAGCCTAGACCGCGAGGAGCCCGTGATGGTTGCCGGTCAGTCCCGCCCACCACCGGGCCAGGGCCGCCCCTGACCTGGGCCAGGGGCGGCCCGCCCGGGTCAGTCGTCCTGGTCCAGGTCGTGCTCGGCGCGCAACGCGGCGGCCTCCGTGGGCCGATCGAGCAGATCCAGCGCCCGAGCCAGCAACCAGGCCGTCTGGCGGACCTGCCGCGAGGAGGCCGGCAGACCACCAAGCACACGGCGCAGCAGCGGCTCCGCCTCGGCCGGGCGGTCCATCCGCAGCAGCAACTCACCGACGAGGGCTTCCACCTGGGCCGCCTCACCGAACGCCTCGATCGACCGCAACCGGTCCGGCACCCCGGCAAGCCGGCTCAGCGCCTCGTCCAGTCGGTCCTCCCCGGTGAGCACCCGCGCCCCGGCCTCGGCCGCCAACGCCAGTTCGTACGTCACCTGCGGCTCGGCCTGCCCGGCCAGCTTCGCCGCCAACCCGTCCACCACCTCGACGGCGCGCAATGCCGCCTCTCGGTCCTCGGCCCAGAACCAGGCGTACGCCTCCCGCCGACGGGCCCGCAGCTCGTCCAGCGGCAGTTCACCGAGCCGGTACGCCTCAGCGGCGGCGGCGAACCGCTCGCCCGCCGTCGCGTCCCGGTCGGCGTCGTAGAGGATCCCACCGGCCTCCTCCAGCACCTGCGCCCGGTGGGGAAGGTTGTCCGGGCCATCCAGGTTGCTGGCCAACTGCTCCAGCAGGGTCAACGCCGCGTCGGTCTCACCGAGCCCGGCGTAGACGCCGGTCAGCAGGTGCCGGCAGCGATCGGCCTCCGCCTGGGCGCCCAACCGGTCCAGACCGAGCACTGCCTCCTCGGCGACCTCGGCGGCCTCGGCGAGCCGGCCCACGATGCGGTACGCGTTCGCCAGCTCCCACCGCAGGAACGCGTCCCCCTCCGCGCCCCGCTCCACGCACAGCGTCACCGCCTCGACGAAGTCGTCCACCGCGTCGACGGCCCGGCCGGCAGCCAGCAACGCCCGGGCGCGCGCGACCCGGACCGGCAACTCCGCGTCCACGGGTGCCGCCTCCAACGCCTCGTCGCACGCGGCCACGGCGTCCGCCGGATCGTCGACCAGCCGCGCGTAGGCCAGGCAGGCACCAGTGACCAGCTCGTCGACGCCCAGCTCCCGACCGAGCCGGCGAGCCTCGTCGACGGCGGCGCGGGCCTCCTCGACACGGTCGGACTCCTCCAGCAGGTGCCCCCGGTGCAGCGCGAGCCGGGCCGCCAGGTGCCGGTCGCCGCCCGCGTCGGCAGGTGCCCGGTCGAGCGCTGCGAGCGCGTCCGGCCAGCGCTCGCGGTACAGCAGCGTCAACGCCACCCGCTCGTGCCCGGCCGCCCGTTGCCGGGCGTCACCGAGCCGGTCCAGGACCTCGGCGGCCTCCCGGGCCAGCAGCAGCCCTTCCTCGGTGTCCTCGTCGGAGCGGGTCAGCAGCACACCGAGCCGCCCGGCGACCGTCTGGGCGGACACCTCGTCGCCCACCTCCCGGTACAGCTCCAGCGCAGCCCGGTTCAGCGTGATCGCACCCTCGATGTCGTCCGCGTCGCCACGCTCCGACGCCCGCAGCGCCAGCCGGTGCGCGGACGTACGGGCGGGCAGCTCGGCGGCACCGAACCGGTCGTCGAAGGCGACCAGCGCCGCCCGGAAGGTGGCCCGGTCGTGCCGCCCCCAGCTCTGCTCCGCGAGATCCAGCAGATCGTCCGGGCCGACGTCGGCGGGCACCGTCACGGCGGGTCGTTCACCCCCACCGGTTCGCCCGCGCCCGGTGGGCGACGCCGGTGTGACCGGCTCGTCCCCGACCGGTCGGGTGGGGCGGCGGCGGACGCTCGCCGACAGCGGCACGTGTTCCCCGTTCGCCTGCACTGCCAGCCGGCGGGCGATCCACTCCGACTGGTGGCCGGTGCCGTTGCGGGCGTCGAAGCGGGAGGCCAGCTCGGTGGCGGTCTCGGCCAGTTCGTCCGCCAACGACACCGCCGACACCTCGGCGGCCGGCCGGCCCTCGGCGGCCCGACGGTAGACGGTCGACGCGCCGGCCTGACGCAGCGCAGCGGCAGCCGCCGCAGCGAAGTGCATGGCGGCGGCCGGCGACGGCGGCCGGTCCAGCCAGTCCAGGTGCCGCTCGACCAGCTCGACAGCCCGCGCCTCGTTGCCGGTCAGCGTGCAGAACTCGATGTGGTCACCGATGTCCCACAGGTCGGCGAGGTTGCCGCGAAGCCGGCGGTACGCCTCCCGGTGCGCGTCCCGTGCCTCCTCGGCCCGGCCGGTGCGCAGGTACGGCAGGAGCAGCGCGGTGAGGATCGCCTGTGGCTGCTCCGTGCAGGTGAGTCGACCGGCGAGCACCGGCTCGGCAAGCGCCACCGCCTCGGCGTCCCGCCCGGTGTCGGCGAGGTAGCCCACCTGGCTCGTCGGATCACAGCCGGCGCAGTCGGACAGTTCGTCGCGCGGGGTGGTCTGCCAGAGCCGGTACCAGTGCGCAGCCGCCTCGACGTCGCCCACGTGCTCGGCAACCCGGAACCGGTGCTTGTGCACCGCCTGGAGGCTGTGCCCACCGGCCCGGTAGCGCCGCTCCATGTCGTCCAGCACCGCGTAGGTGCGGTCCAGCGGCACCTCGGGGAACTTCAGCAGGCCGGACGCCATGTACTTGAAGTGCCACAGCAACTGGTGCAGGTGGCGCTGATGGTAGGGCTGCGGATCCCTGTCGAACTCGGACAGACACCAGGAGAAGGTCACGAACGACTTCGCCGGCTCGCCGCCGTAGATGTAGCCGGTGGTGGCCTGCATCCGGGTGACGAACGCGAGGTGCCTGTCGTCGGCGGCGTCCACCCGGCGCAGCAACTGCTCCAGCGCGGCGATCTGCCCCGCCCCGTACGGCATGTCGGCGATGCCGCGCAGCACCCGCCACAGATCCTCGTCGCTCATGCTCACTCCTGTCCCGGAACAGCCCGGCCGAGCAGGCCGAGGAAGGAATCGTTCAGCAGCGCGGCGTCGGCCGCGCGGATCGGGTGGTGGCCGAGCAGCAGCGCCTGCCCGTACAGCGCCTCGATGGCGAGACCGACAAGCTCCGGGTCGCTGAGCGTGGCCACCCGTCGTACCAGCGGGTTGCGGTGGTTGAGGACCAACTGCGGACGGTCCGGCGGGGCGGTGGCGGCGAGCGCGTCGAGCACACCACCCCACAGCTCGTCGGCCGGGTCCCGGCTGGCCGCGAGCTGGTCGTTGAAGGCGGCCGACCGGCTGACCAGGTAGAGCGCGGGCAGCGAGACCGGGTCGTACGCCCGGATGACCACCTCGCAGCCGGACCGCTCGACGGCCCGCTGCGCCGCCGCGAGGAACTGTCGCAGCGCCAACTCCACCTGCGGGTCGAGCGCGTCGAACCGGGTCGTGAGGTCGCTGGGCTCCAGCCGCTCGATGAGCACCGAGCGGTCCACCACCGGCAGCCGCTCGATCAGCTCGGTGTCGTACGTGTAGCCGGCGTTGACCACTGCCAGGTCCTGCGCGGCGGCCACCGCGGCGAGTTGACGGAACTCGTCGAGGCTCGCCGCGTAGCGCACCACCCCGTAGCGTTCGCGGAACTCGGCGAGGGTGAGCGTGCCGACGTTGGTGTCCATCGGCCACCACTTGTCGACCAGCCGGAGCATCTCGTCGTCGTGCACCGCCAGGGCCTTCACGCCGAGGTGGTGCACCTGGAGGAACTCGGCCAGCCGGCGCGGGTCGTGCCGGGCCAGCCGGACCAGCCACCCGCGCACCTGGTCGCCGAGCGCCTCCCGGGTGGCGGTCAGCAGGGTGTCCTCGTAGAGGGCCTCGCGGCTGGCGGTCGGGCGCAGCTCGGTCGCGTCCACCACGCAGTGCGCGAAGAACGCCCACTCCGGCAGCAGCCCGTCGGCGTTCTCGGTGAGCAGCATCCGCTTGAGGTAGACGCGGTGCCCGGCTCGGGCCGCCGGGTTCACCGCGGTGGGCAGGATGACGGCGACACCGGTCAGCCCGGCCTCCGGCACGGCCAGCGGCAGGACGTCGAACGGGTCCACGCCGAGCGTCTCCCGGGCGTACCGGATCAGTGCCACGCGGTCCGGCGGCGCACCAGGGGTGGTCGGCCAGGGCGGCTCTCCGGTGGTCGTGACGACGTCGCCGACGCGGACGGTGACCGGCAGCAACGCGCCGAAGAGGCGGGCCAGGTCGGTGACGGTCGGGGTGGTGAACCACTGGTCCGCGTCACGGCGGGGCACCAGTGTGACAGTGGTGCCGGGCTCGGCGCGGGCTGCCTCCGGCGGGGCCACCGTCACCGCGTAACGGCCGTCGGCATACCCGGTCCAGCGCACAGTGGGGTTGTCGCCGTGCCTGGTGAGCACCTGGATCTCGTCGGCCACCAGGAAGCAGGAGAGCAGGCCGATGCCGAACTGGCCGAGGAACTCGTGCCGGGAGAAGCCCAGCTCGTCACGCTTGGAGCTGCGGCCGATGGTGGCCAACAGCTCGTGCACCTGCGCCTCGGTGAGGCCGATGCCGGTGTCGTGCACCCGGAGCGTGCCGTCGCCGGTGCTGTCCGGAGGGTCGATGCGGACGAGGGCCGGCGCGTCCGGCTCGACCCGACGTCGGGCGGTGATCGCGTCCACCGCGTTCTGGAGCAGCTCACGGACGTAGACCCGCGGGCTGCCGTAGAGGTGATGACTGAGCAGGTCGACCACGCCACGTAGGTCGACCTGGAAAGTGTGGTCCACGCCTGATGTCTCCCCGGTCCCGATGCCGGCGCTCACCGTACCGATGATCACTGACCGGCGCGGTCCCCTTTCCGGCCGGCGGCTTGACCCTCGACCCGGTCGAACCGGCACGGTCGCCGGCATGACTTCCTCCGCTCTGGGCCGGGACTTCCGGCTCCTGTGGACCGCCGCCGTGTCGTCCCGGTTCGGGGACGCGCTGCGTACGCCGGCCCTCGCCCTGCTGGCCGCGACAGTGACCCGTGACCCGCGGATCATCGCGGCGGTCACCGTGGCCGGGCAGGTGCCGCCGCTGCTGTTCGGTCTGCTCGGCGGCGTGTACGCGGACCGCTGGGACCGCCGTCGGACGATGGCAGTCGTCGACGGGGTACGTGCCGCAGTGGTGGCGGCGTTGGCAGTGGTGGTCGCGCTCGACCGGGTGAGCGTCCCGGTGTTGCTGGCGGTGGCGTTCCTGCTCGCCACGCTGGGCACCCTGTTCGACGCGGCCTCGTTCGCGCTGCTCCCCGCGTTGGTGCCGTCGGACGCGTTGCCGGTGGCGAACGGTCGGCTCCAGGCGGGATCCGCGGTGGCCGGCGGCTTCCTCGGGGCGCCCGCCGCCGGTGTCCTCTTCGCTGTCACCCCGGCCCTCCCGTTCGCCCTCGACGCCGTTACCTTCGCGGCTGCCGCCCTGCTCGTGCTGGCTCTCGGTCCGTCTCCCGCCCTCGGTCCGGGCACGGCGGGCCGGCGCGGCTCGGTGTGGAGCGAGATCGTCGAGGGTTGGCGCTGGCTGCGGGCGCACCGGACCCTGTGGCGGGTCACGCTGCTCTCCGCCGCGAGCAACCTGGCGATCAGCGGGATCATGGCGGTGCTGGTGCTGTACGCGCTCGACGTGCTGCGGGTGCCACCGGCCGGGTACGGGTTGTTCGCCGCCGCCGCCATCGTCGGGGGTGTGGCGGGGGCGCTCGGTGCCGGCCGGCTCGCCGCCTGGCTCGGCACGGTGCCGGCGCTGCGTGTGGTGCTGGCCGTGGAGACAGTGGCGCTCACCGGTTTCGCGCTGGCCCGGCACCCGGTGTCGGGCGGGATCGCGCTTGCCGTCTTCGCCGCCGGCACTGTCGTGTGGAACAGCCTGTGGGCGTCGTACGGGCAGCGGCAGGTGCCGGGCGAACTGCTCGGCCGGGTGAGTGCGGCCCAGCGGATGGTGGGTCTGCTCACCGCACCGCTCGGGGCGGTGCTCGCCGGGTTCGCCGCCGCGGCGTACGGGACGGTGCCGGTGACGGGCGCGGCGGCGGGGACGTTCGCGCTCGTCACGGTCGCCGCGTGGCGGACCCTGCGACCGATCGGCACTGCTGCGCGGAGCCGGGTGGCCTAACCCGGCGTCCGCTCCCGGTGCGACAGCCCGGACAGGCGCAGCGCGATCCGTCGGCGGGCCGGTGGGACGGCACCGAGCAGCCGCAGCAGCACGTCCCGGGCCGGCCGTCTGGCCG
The DNA here is from genome assembly GCF_040630995.1 of Micromonospora sp. NPDC005710. NCBI lineage: Bacteria > Bacillati > Actinomycetota > Actinomycetes > Micromonosporales > Micromonosporaceae > Micromonospora > Micromonospora sp. NPDC005710. The sequence goes on from NZ_JBEXYP010000011.1 coordinate 76,205, forward strand.
GGGAGACGGCTGCCATCCTGGTCAGCCCTGCGGCGAAGCTCAGCACGTCCTCGGCCATCGGCCGTTGCCGGGCGGAGTAGTCGTCGAGCAGCGTCTCCGGGCCACCGTCGAGCACGTTCGCCACCGCGGTGCCGAGGGCGACAGCGTCGCAGATGCCGAGGTTCATGCCCTGCCCACCGGCCGGGCTGTGCACGTGCCCGGCGTCGCCGGCCAGCAGCACCGGCCCGGCCCGGAAGGTGTCGGCGATGCGGTGGTGCACCCGGAACCGGGAGCCCCAGAGCACCTCGGTCACCCGGTCGGGTCGTCGCGCCGGGCCGCGCTCGTCGAGCAACGCCTGGAGGTAGGCCGCGTCCGGGTCGGCCGGGGCGGTCTGCACGGCGGCGACCAACCTGACCACCCCGTTGGGGAGTGGTGCCCAGACCAGCGGCCCGGAGCGGGCGAGGAAGAGCGCCGCCTCGTCGCGGGGCAGCACGCTCTGTACCCGTACGTCGGCGAGCACGAAGGACTCCTCGTCGCTGCTCCCGGTGAAGCCGATGCCCGCCAACCGCCGAACCGTGCTGTGCAGGCCGTCCGCGCCGACCACGAACCGGGCCCGCAGCGTCTCCCCGTCGACCTGCGCGAGCATCCCGTCGTCGACCTGGCTCAGCCCGGTGAGCTGACACGACCGTCGTACCTGGACACCGAGCTCGGTCAACTTCTCGGTGAGCACTGCCTCGGTGACCGCCTGGGAGACCAGCAGCGCGTAGGGGAAGCGGGACGGCAGCTCGTGGAACGGCACCGACAGCAGCAGCCGGTCCCGGTCGCGCACCGTGAAACGCGGCGTCCGCACCGCCTGGGCGATGAGCGGCGCCGCAGCGCCGATGCGGTCCAGCACCTCCAGGGTGTACGCGTGCACGACGGCGGCGCGGGAGGTGATCGGCGGCGCGGCCAACCGGTCGAGCACTGTCACCTCGACGCCGCGCCGGGCCAGCGTCAGCGCGGTGGCGAGACCGGTGGGGCCGGCACCCACCACCAGGACGTCGGTGCTCGTGGGAAGCATGGGCCACCTCCGGAAGGCTGTTGCCAACACATGTTGGCAAACACTTGTTGGCCACGCTAGGGCGCTGACGATTGCGTGTCAACGGGTGTTGGCATACGGTCGTTGGCATGACCCCGTCCGCCCAGTCGACCCAACCCCGCCGCTCCGACGCCACCCGGGCGGCGATCCTGCGAGCTGCCCGGGAACGGTTCGCGGCGGACGGCTACGAACGCGCCACGATCCGGGCCATCGCCGCCGACGCCCAGATCGACCCGTCCATGGTCATGCGCTACTACGGCAGCAAGGAAGGGCTCTTCGCGGCGGCGGCCGAGTTCGACCTACGCCTGCCCGACCTGACGTCGGTGCCACCCGCCCACCTCGGCGAGGTGCTGGTCCGGCACTTCCTCGCCCGTTGGGAGGGCGACGAGACCCTCGTGGCGCTGCTGCGGGCCGCCAGCACCAATCCCGGCGCGGCGGAACGCATGCGCGGCATCTTCGCCGACCAGCTCACCGCCGCGGTGGCCACGTTCGACGGCGACCCGGCGCTCACCGCCCGACGAGCCGGCCTGGTGGCCAGTCAGATCCTCGGCCTCGCCTTCACCAGGTACATCGTCCGCCTACCACCCATGGTGGACACCACGCCGGACGAGCTGGTCCCCTGGATCGCGCCGACCCTCCAGCGTTATCTGACCGGAACACCGGTGAGCTGACCCAACCTTTTCCCACCTCCCGTGCGTCTGCCAGGTGACGCGTACCGCGACGGCCGGGAGGGGGGCGGATGGCGCCGACGAGAAACGACGGACGCGACGGCTGCCTCGCCTTCGTGGAGAACCACCAGCACCGGCTGCTCCGCGCGGCGTACCTGATCTGCGGCAACCAGCACCAGGCCGAAGACCTCCTCCAGGACGCGCTGCTGAAGTTGGCGCTGCGCTGGTCCTCGGTCCGCAACGCGGACCCCTCCGCGTACGTGCGGGCCATCCTCTACCGGGACTCGGTGTCGTGGTGGCGTCGCCGACGGCGGGAATGGCTCAGCGCCGCCCCGCCGGACCAGGTGGCCCACGACCGGGACGGCGCGTTACGACTGACGATGCACGACGCGCTGGGCCTGCTGCCACCACGGCAGCGGGCGGTGCTGGTGTTGCGCTACTACGAGGACCTGACCGAGGTCGCCACCGCCGAGGCCCTCGGGGTGACGGTCGGCACCGTGAAGAGCCAGTGCCATGCGGCGTTGCGACGACTCCGTGAGGTCGCCCCGGACCTCGCCCGCGATGCCCGACCGAGCCGAGGCTCGGCCGATCTGGCGAACGGTCTGGAGGTGAACCCGTGAACGAGCAGGATCTTCGTCGACTGCTGACCGTCAGCGTCGAGGACGTGCTGCCCAGCCAACCGGCCGCCGCCGGGTGGGAGCGGGCTCGGCGGACCCGGCGGACCCGGCGGGTCGTCGGAGTGATCGCCGTGGCAGTGGTGCTGGTCGGTGGTGGCACTGTGGCGGCGCTGCGACCGCCGGCTGATCCGACGCCGGCCCCACCGGTCGGCCCCACCGTCACCCCGACCGTCGACAACTCCCACGCGGGTCCGGTGCAGAAACCGCCCACCGAGCTGACCTACCCGCCCGATCCGTTGGCCCGGCTCGGCGACCCGGCGACAGTGCCGCTCTCCGAGCGACCGGCCAAACGGGCTCTGGCACTGTTCCAGCCGCTGAACGAGGAGTATCAGGCGAACGGCCCGGTCCGAGTGCTCGGCGACGACGGCGTGGTGCGCAGCCTCGACGTGGTGACGTTGGCACCGACCCGGGACGCGAGCGGCAACGAGGCGCCCGCGCTGAAGCCCGGCATGCTGTCGCCGGACGGCCGGTCGGCCGCCTTCGCGCAGACCAAAGAGCTGGTCATGGTCGACCTCACCACGGCGGCGGTCCGCCGGATACCGCTCGACGGCTACCTGGAGCAGGTGGTGTGGGCGCACGACCGGTGGCTGGTCGGGGGCGACGACCGGACGTACGCGGTGGACCGGGTCACCGGGGCGGTCAGCACTATCGACGTGTCGACCTGGGAGTTGATCGCACCCGACCCGGCCGCCGGCCGGGAGGCCCCGTTGCTCGACATCTATGGCGAGCGGACCAGCCTGACGCTGCGCAGCCGGACCGCCCGGAAAGGCGAACTCCGCTCCGAACAGCCGGTGAACGCGTCAAGGCTGCCCTCGCCCTACCAGGTCAACGAGTTCTACGGCCGGGGCTGGCTGCACGGCGAGCGGCTGGCCCGGGCAGCCTGGATCACCAGCAGCGAGATCGACGGCGCCGAGGGTGCCACCGTGCTGGACGCCCGGACCGGCACCGTGCTGCACCTGCTCGACCTGGGCCGGGAACGCGGCAAGGGCTGCTGCGAGGTGTTGGGCTGGGACAACAGGGGCGCGGTGCTGCTCCGGCTGGAACCGGCCGCCCTGGCCCGCTGGGACCCGGAGACCGGCAAGATCACCGGCATCGTCCGCGACCTGCGCGGCGTGTTCACTCTCGCTGGCTGAACAGGGGTGACGTCGCCGCAACGTGATCGACTCGGGTTCATCGATACGGCGGTGTCCCGGCGAACAGGACAGCCCGACATCAGGGAACCCGAGTCGATCACACGACGATCCGGTCAGACGGCCAGGCCGCCGGGCTGGTCACCCTTGACCACTGGTGCCCGGACCAGGTTGCCCCACTCGGTCCACGAGCCGTCGTAGTTGCGCACCTGCGGGTAGCCCAGCAGGTGCCGCAGCACGAACCAGGTGTGGCTGGACCGCTCACCGATCCGGCAGTACGCGATCACGTCGTCGTCGGGGCTCAACCCGAGCTGGTCGGCGTAGATCGCCTTCAGCTCGTCGGCCGACTTGAACGTGCCGTCCTCGTTGGCGGCCGACTTCCACGGCTTGCTGACCGCGCCCGGGATGTGGCCACCGCGCAGCGCACCCTCCTGCGGGTAGTCCGCCATGTGCAGCGTCTCGCCCGTGTACTCACTGGGCGACCGGACGTCGACAAGTGGCCGGCCGGACGCGATGTGCGCCATGACCTGCTCACGGAAGGCCCGCAGCGGGGCGTCGTCACGGAGCGGCACCGGATAGTCGGCGCGCGGACGGGCCGGCTTGTCGCGGGTAACCTCGCGTCCCTCGGCGATCCACTTCTGCCGGCCGCCGTCGAGGAGTCGCACGTCGGCGTGGCCGAAGAGCGAGAAGACCCAGAGGGCGTACGCGGCCCACCAGTTGAAGTTGTCACCGTAGAAGACGACCGTGTCGCCGCGGCCGATGCCCTTCGCGGCACACAGCTCGGCGAAGCTCTTGGCGTCCAGGTAGTCCCGGGTCACCTGGTCGTTCAGCTCCAGGTGCCAGTCGACCTTGACCGCACCGGGAATGTGACCGGACTCGTAGAGCAGCACGTCCTCGTCGGACTCGACGACGACGAGACCCTCGTCGCCCAGGTGCTCGGCCAGCCACTCGGTGGTGACCAGCCGCTGCGGGTCCGCGTACGACTGGAGGCGGGGATCGGGATCGTTCGGCACAGACATGATCCCCAAGGTACGCCGGATCGCCGTCCGCGACCGCTGTAACGGGACCGGCCCACCACCCGCACGGGGTGGTGGGCCGGTCGGCCGGTTACGCCGGGTTCGTCGGCGGCTGGTTGCCGACGAAGAAGATGAACGACGCCGAACCCGACTGGACGCCGTTCCGGTCGATGCTCCAGACGGTGAGCATGGTCAGCCCGGCCTTCGTCGGCACCCAGGTCACCGACGCGGTGCCGTCGGCGGCCGCGGCCACGGTGCTGGTCACCGTGTTGAAGCTGTAGCGGTAGCTGACCACGTCGGGCTGGCGCGGGCTGAAGGTGAAGACACCGGGCACTCCCGGCCCTCCACTGGTGGCGCCCTGCCGATAGACCGTCGCGGTGATCTTCGGGAGGGTGGACAGCGCGGAGGTGCTCGTCGTGGTGGCGGTCACGCCGTCGGCGGTCACGCTGGTCACGGAGAGCGTTCGGTTGCCGCCTCGGGTCGCGGTGACGGTGAGCGTGGCGGTGCCGTCGGCCGCCGCCTCCACCGTCTGCTCGGGGTCGCCGTCCAACTGGAACCGGTAGCGGACCACCCCGGCCATCTGCGGCTGCACGGTGAACGTCGTCGGCACGCCGATCTCGGTGAGTCTGCCCGTGATGATCGGCCCGACGTCGCTGGCCCGGAACTCGTACCGCGCCTCGGGCGACCTGTTCCCGGCCGTGTCGAGGCTCCAGACCAGGAGGGTGTTGGGTCCGTCGTCCGGGCGGAGCGTGACAGTGGCCGAGCCACCGGGCTGGTCCGTCGACACCGTGTGGACGCCGTCGCCGCCGAGCAACTCGTAGCGGAAGCCGACCGCGTCCGGGGTCGCCGCCGCGTCGAAGGTGAACCGGCCGGGCAGCGCCGGGTGCCAGCCCTCGACGGGGAAGTCGGTGGAGGTGACGACCGGCGCGACCTCGGGACCCTGGAAGTCGGTCCGGAAATGGCAGACGCCACTCCACTCGCCGGTCGCCTGACTGTCCGCCGCCCGGACCTGCCAGGCGTACACCCGGTCGTGGGTGAGCGTTTCCCGTTCGAAGAGGCCGCTCTCCCGGTCGCCCTCCCGACCGTTGAACCCCAGTCGCTCGATCCGAGCGGTCGGCTCGTCGACCGGCCACAGCGCGAAGGTGGTGGTCAACCGGTCGGTGAAACCGTTCTGGTCGACGTCCGGGTCGTGCAGGACGGCGGAGAGCACCAGGTCGTTGTTCTGCCACAACTGGTACGGCTCGGCTGTCGTGCACGACTCGCCGGAGGTTTGCAGCTCGGTCGGCACACCCGGCGGCTGGTTGTCGTCGTTCGCTGCGGCCGGCGAGGCCGTGAGCGTGAGCGCCCCGGCGGCGACCGCAACGGAAAGCCCTGTGGCCACCAGTGCGCGGACCGCTCGTGCGGATGTCGTCGTGTCAGGTATGAGGGCCATCCCTCATCCACCTTTCCCCGTTGTCCCCGCCTTCCGATCAGCGGGGGCAGCGGATGCTATCGAGGACGGCGGACATCGGGCGACCCCGACTCAGTCGAGGCACTCCACAGTGGAGCCAGCCGGGTCAGGCGCGGCGGTGGACGATCCGACCGGCGACCACTGTCACCAGACAGGTGCCGTCGACGTCGTGCACTGCCAGGTCGGCCCGGCCGCCCGGACGCAACGTCGGCGCCAGGGCGGTGGGCAGCACCAGCAGGTCGCCGCGCTCAACGGCGGCCCGCAACGCCGGGTCGGTCAGGTGTTCCGCCAGCACCGCCGTCACCCCGGTACGCAGCAGCGCGTGCACCCGTTCACGCGGGGTCGGCGCGAACGGCAGCGCCCGGTCGTGCAGCAGACCCGGCCCGAGCCTGCCGGGCCAGCGGCGCACCCGGGCACCGGCGTACGCCGACCTGAGCTCGGCCAGCGGACCGACGGCCTCGATCCGGTCACCACTGACCAGCACCGCGTGCTCCGGCACCGGCTCGCCGTCCCGGTCCAGGTACAGCAGTGCCGCACTGTGCACTGTGAGCACGCTCAGTCGACGAGCGGGCCGAGGTGCGGGCGCTTCGCCGTCAGCGTGTCGCCGGACGACCTGCCGGTCAGCCGCCGCTTCACCCAGGGTGCGAGGTACTGACCGGCCCACCGCAGGTCGGAGGCACGAGCGGCCAGCCAGGGTGACGGCGCGGGGTGCGGCGGGACCAGCAGCCACTCCTCGTCGCACCCCACCCCGAGCGCGTTCAACACCTGCCCGGCGACCCGCCGGTGGCCGGCCGGGGAGAGGTGCAACCGGTCGGTGCTCCAGAGCATCGGATTGAGGAACGTGTCGTCGGCGTACAGGTCGACCATGATGGCGCCGTGCCGCTCGGCGGTCTCGCCGACCGCCTGGTTGAGCAGTTGCACCCGGGGGGCGACGAGGCGTTGGCCGGGCAGTCGGGCCATCACGTCCGCGAACCGGAAGAGGAGCACGTCCGCGCCGCCCGAGCGCAACTGCCGGACCACCTCGTCGAAGCGGGCGACGAGCGTGTCCGGGTCGAAGGTGCGCCGCAGTACGTCGTTGCCACCCGCCGCGAAGCTGATCAGATCCGGCTTCATCGCCACCGCGGAGGGGACCTGCTCGGCGACCACGCTGGGGAACAGCCGACCCCGGATCGCCAGGTTGGCGTACCGGAAGTCGGGCCCCGCGTCGGCGGCGAGCCGGGTCGCCACCAGGTCCGCCCAACCCCGGAAGGAGCCGTCCGGGTACGCGTCGTCCATACCCTCGGTGAAACTGTCCCCGACCGCGACAAAACTGCGCCAGCGCACCCGCGCCTCCCTCACGCCACCCGTTGCCTGCGGCGACCAGTCTGTCACCGCGGCAACGAACGGCACCGCCCCGAATCCAGTACGTGTCGGAGGTCATTGCCCGTCCCGACGCCGGTGGCCGGATTCGACACCGGATCGCCGTGTCGGAGGGCTCGGCCGCCGCAGACAACGCAGCGGCGCAAATGGATCGCTCATCCTGCCGGACCGGCCGTAGGCTGCGCGGATGCTGCTACGCATGTCGACCCTGTTGCTGCGGACCCTGCGCGAGGATCCGGCCGACGCGGAGGTGCCGAGCCATCGGCTGCTGCTGCGCGCCGGCTACATCCGTCGTGCCGCACCGGGCGGCTACACGTGGCTGCCGTTGGGCAAGTTGGTGCTCGATCGGATCACCGAGGTGGTGCGCGACGAGCTGATCGCGATCGGTGACCAGGAGGTGCACTTCCCGGCGCTGCTGCCCGCCGAGCCGTACCGCACCAGCGGCCGGTGGACAGAATACGGCGACGACATCTTCACCCTCGCCGACCGGCGGGGGGCCGAGCACCTGTTGGCGCCCACCCACGAGGAGATGGCGGCGCTGCTGGTCAAGGACCTGTTCACCTCGTACCGGGACTTTCCCGTGACGTTGTTCCAGGTGCAGACGAAGTTCCGCGACGAGGCGCGGCCCCGGGCCGGGCTGCTCCGCGGCCGTGAGTTCCTGATGAAGGACGCGTACTCCTTCGACCTGGACGAGGCGGGGCTGCGGGACGCGTACGGGCGGCACCGCGCCGCGTACCAGCGGATCTTCGACCGGTTGGGGTTGGACTACGCGGTGGTGCGGGCGATGTCCGGTGCGATGGGAGGTTCCGCGTCGGAGGAGTTCCTGGCGGCGACGCCGGTCGGCGAGGACACCTTCGTCGGCTGCACCTCCTGCGCCTACGCGGCCAACACCGAGGCGGTGACCAGCCGGGCGCCACGCGCCGGTGACCCGGGCACGCAGCCGGCCGTCGAGGTGCACGACACTCCGGAAACTCCCACCATCGCGAGCCTGGTGGAGTTGGCGAACGCCCGCCGGTTGGGCGGCCGGGACGGCTGGACCGCCGCCGACACCCTGAAGAACGTCGTGCTGTCCGTCCGTCAGCCGGACGCCGACCGGGCCGAGCCCCTGGTCGTCGGGTTGCCCGGTGACCGGGAGGTCGACCTCAAGCGGGTCGGTGCCGCGGTGCACCCCGCACAGGTGACGGTCTTCGAGGAGTGGGCCGCGCATCCGGAGCTGGTTCGCGGCTACCTCGGGCCGCAACTGCTCGACAAGCTGGGCATCCGCTATCTGGTCGACCCTCGGGTGGTGGCCGGGTCCGCCTGGCTGACCGGGGCGAACGAACCGGGCCGGCACGCGACCGGCGTGGTGTGCGGACGGGACTTCACCCCCGACGGCACCATCGAGGCGGCCGACGTCCGCGCCGGCGACCCCTGCCCGGCCTGCGAGGCGGGCGAGCTGACCATCCGGCGGGGCATCGAGATCGGGCACATCTTCCAGCTCGGCCGCCGGTTCACCGACGCCTTCGCGGTCGACGTGCTCGGGCCGTCCGGCAAGCCGGTCCGGCCGACGATGGGTTGCTACGGCATCGGGGTCTCCCGGGCGGTGGCGGCCGTCGCCGAGCAGCACCACGACGACCGAGGGTTGGTCTGGCCGACGGCGATCGCGCCGTGCGACGTACACCTCGTGGTAGCGGGCAAGGGCCCGCAGCTCGACGCGGCGTTGACGCTCGGCGGGCAGCTCGCCGCCGCCGGCCTGCGGGTGCTCGTCGACGACCGCACGCACGTCTCGGCCGGGGTCAAGTTCACCGACGCCGAGCTGATCGGCATCCCCCGGGCCGTCGTGGTCGGCCGCCGACTCGCCGAGGGGTACGTCGAGCTGCGCGAGCGGGCCGGCGACGGGCGGATCGAAGTGCCTCTCGACGGTCTGGTGGATCGACTCGTCCACGAGGTACGCCAGGAACGTGCGAGTCTGGTATAGCCACAGCGTCACGGGGTAGTGCAGTGGGATCGGGTGGAAACGTCTTCGGAGGCTCTCATGACCGGTTACCGGGTCAGCGATGTGATGACAAAGCAGGTGGTGTATCTGCCGGCCGAGACCACCCTGGACGAGGCGGCCAGGGTGATGAAGGAGGCCGACATCGGTGACGTGGTGGTCACCGACGGCGCCAGCCTGGCCGGCATGCTCACCGACCGGGACATCGTGGTGCGGGCGGTGGCGGAGAACAGCTCCCCGGCGGCCACCACCATCGGATCGATAGTCACCCGCGAGGTGGTCATGATCGAACAGCACTGCACGGCGGGTGAGGCTGCGGCGCTGATGCGGGACCGGGGCATCCGACGGGTGCTGGTCTGTGACAGTGACCGCAAGCTGGTGGGGATCGTTTCGCTCGGCGACCTGGCCATGCAGCTCGACCCGACGAGCGCGCTCAGCGAGATCAGCGAGCAGTCGCCGACGGTCTGACAGGTGCCCCCGCACCCCGGCGGTAGCCTCGACGCATGGCTGACATGCCGGCCCGACTGGCCGAGATCGTCGACGAGTTCGCTGCCGCGCCGCGCGACCTGGTGTTGGAGATGCTCCTGGAGTACGCGGACGTCCTCCCGGCGCTGCCGGAGGGCGCTGCGGAACGCGAGGGCATGGAGCAGGTGCCCGAGTGTCAGACGGCGTTCTTCCTGCGCGCCCGGGTGACGCCGGAAGGCACAGTGGACACGCTCTTCGACTGCCCGCCGGAGGCGCCCACCACGAGGGCGTTCGCCGGGATCCTCGCCGAAGGGTTGGCGGGGGCGAGCGCGGAGCAGGTGCTGGCCGTGCCGGACGACCTGTACCAGCGGATGGGGTTGGCCCAGGCGATCAGCCCTCTGCGGATCCGCGGCGGTACGGCGATCCTGGGCCGCCTCAAGCGGCAGATCCGGGAACAACTCGGCTGACCGCGAGGTTGCCACCGATCATGGAGATCGAGATCTACGCGGACGTCATCTGCCCGTGGTGCTACATCGGTAAGCGTCGCCTGGACGAGGCATTGGCGAGCTACGACGGCGAGGTGACGGTCCGCTACCGACCGTTCCAGCTCGACCCGTCGCCGGTGCCGCAGCCACTTCCGCTCGTGGAGGCGCTGGCCGGCAAGTTCGGCGGCCCGGGGCGCGCCCGGCAGATGGTCGATCACGTGACCCAGGTCGCGGCTGGCGACGGGTTGCGGCTCGACTACGACCGCGCGGTGATCGCCAACACCTTCGAGGCGCACCGGCTGGTCGCCTGGGCGGCCGAGCAGGGCAGGGCGGCCGAGATGGTGGAGGCGCTGTACCAGGCGCACTTCAATCACGGGGTCGACGTCGGGTCACGGGAGGCGTTGGCCGCCCTGGCCGGTGAGATCGGCCTGGACGCCGCCGAGGCGCGCCGGTTCCTCGACTCGGACGAGCGCGTCGCCGACGTCGCCGCCGACCTGGCCGCCGCCCGGGACCTGGGCATCACCAGCGTGCCGACCTTCGTGCTGGCCGGGAAGTACGCGGTCTCCGGCTCACAGGAGGTGCAGACGCTCCTCGCCGCGCTCGCCGAGGTCGAGCAGCGCGAGGCCGCCGCACACTGAGGCCACCGGGGCAACCGGCATCGATGATCACGATGTTTCACGTGCAACAACATCGATGCCGATGCCTGGTCAGACCGGCCTGGCCAGCCCTTCGACCACCTGCGCTCCCGGCAACGCGCCCAACGCCGGCCCCGGCAGCGCGATCTTGCTGTGCCGTACGCCGGACCCCACGATCACGTGCGGTGTGGCGATGACCCGCGCGTCCACCAGGATCGGCCACTGGGCCGGCAGCCCGATCGGGGTGATGCCGCCGTACTCCATGCCGGTCAACTCCACCGCGTCGGTCATCGGGGCGAAGCTCGCCTTGCGGACGTCCAACGCCCGGCGGGCAACCCCGTTCACGTCGGCCCGGGTGGTGGCCAGGACGATGCAGGCCGCGTAACGGACCACGCCGTCCCGCTTGCCCGCGACCACGACACAGTTGGCCGACACGTCCAGCCCCACCTCGTACGCCGCGCAGAACGCCGCGGTGTCGGCCAGGTCGGCGTCGATCGGCGCGACGAGCACGTCGTTGACGTCCACCGGCGCCTCGGCCGGCCACTGCGCGATGGCCTCGGCAACCGGCGGGGCGAGCAGATCCAGGCGGGCGCGGGCCGGTTCGGTCTTCAGCGTTCCCATCACGGGTGCGATCCTCGCATCCGCCACGCTGAACCGCCCGGCGGCTCCCCGACCTCCCGGCGACGCCACCGGCCGGGGCCGGATCGATCCGGCGCTCAACTGCCGGCCAGGAAGGCGTTGTCGCGCAGGAAGGAGCGGTCGCGGGCGGCCGCCAACTCCTCCTCGCGCTGGGCCTTGGCGCGTTGCAGCTCCAGATCCTCGAAGGCGTGCCGGACACCCAGCCGGATCACGCCGTAGAGGAAGACGAAGCCGAAGACGTAGAGGATCACCGTGGTGACGACAGCGAGCATGGCGTCACGGTAAGACGAACGTGAACCGGTGTTGCTCTCATTTCCGACCGGTTCCCCCGTACGTGTCGGCCTGACGGTCGGCGGGGCGCGGCGGCTCACAGTGACCGGATCAGGTCCAGCACTGTCAGCAGCGCGAAGAACGCGATCACGATCTCGTTGACGATCCAGGCGTGCCCCTCGGCCCACTCCCGCATCCGGGTCAGCACCCGCGCCGCCCTGCCTCCGAGCAGCAGCAACGCCAGCAGAGGCAACGCGAGCAGGAGCAGGGTGACCAGCACGAACGGCACCAGGTGCCACCACGGCAGGTCGTGTCGCCCCACACTCGCCCCGACGGTGGCCATCGTCAGGTCGTCGGTGGGGGTCACCACGAAGAGCAGCGCACCCAGCCGCAGCGCCTGCGGCGGACCGGCGTGCTCGATGCTCCCCAGCCAGCGCGGTGGTCCGGAACGATTCCGGCGTACCCAGATCAGCGCGGCCAGAATCACCAGCAGGGCCAGCACCACCAGGTCGATGGCGGGGCCGCGATCGACCTTCCCGGCGACGGTGCTGGCGTCGGCGGCCACTCCGCCGACCAGCCGGGTCACCAGCCAGGCGACAGTCACCCCGGCGGCGACGACGACCCCCGCGCCGGCGAGGAAGCCGAGCGACGCCGCCCGGGGCCGGTCCGACGACGCCAGGAAGACCGCCACCACCAACTGCGTCCCGGCGACCATCACCACGGCGAGCGGCAGCACTGTCAGGAAGTTCATCGCCCGACATCCTTCCGCCACCAGCAGGTGGCAGGCGGCCGAATCGGCGGATCACCCGTTGGGTCGTACACCCCCGGCCACCACGACCCGGCCCGCCAGCAGCGCCCCGAGCAGCGCCAGCCCCGCGGTCACGGCGAGCGTCGTCGTGTAACTGGCCGGGCCCGGCGCAGTTCCCGCCGCCAGCACGGCACCGGTCAGCGCGAGCACCGTCGCGGCGAAGAGAGAGTCGCTCAGTTGCAGCGAAGAACTGTTGCGGCCCTGCTCACCCGGTGCCGACAGCTCCAGGGTGAGCACCGACAACGACGGATAGAGCAACCCCATGCCCAGACCGGCGAGCGCCCAACCGACCACGGCGACTGCCACCGGCAACTCGGGCCGAACTGCCAACGCCACAGTGGCGGTGCCGACGGTGATGCAGCTCAGCCCGGCACGCGGAAGGCTGGCCCGCGACGCCGGCAGCGGGATCCGGCCCTGCAACCACGAGCCCGCCGACCAGGCCAGGGCGCCGACAGTGAGGACCAACCCGGCCGCGGTCGGCGAGAGACCCCGTTCCCGGGACAGCATCAGCGGGATGACCACCTCAGCGCCGACGAACGCCGCCGACGCCAGGCCCCGCAACCCCACCACTGTGGGCAGCCCTCGCGCCGCCCGGAGGAACCCGGCCGGCAACAGGCGCGGGGCACAGACCAGCAGGCCGAGCACGGCGAACGCGACGAGCACCAGGGCTGCGGCGCCGCGCTGCTGGCCCCCGATGTGCAGCAGTGCGGCACTCACCGCGGCCCCACACGCCCACCCGATCCGCGCTGCCGCACCCGACGGCAGGCTCGTCGCCGCACTCCGGCCCAGCGACCGCAGGCCGGGATGGATCAGCAGCACCGCCGGCACGGCCACCGCCGGCACCGCCAGAAAGACCCACCGCCAACCCAGGTACTGCACGATCAGGCCGGCAACCGCCGGCCCCACCAGCGACGGTACGACCCACGCCGCCGCGAACGCCGCGAAGATCCGCCGATGCAGTTCCTGCGGGTACGCGTGCCCGACGATCACGTAGAGCGCCACCGACAACAGCCCGGAGCCGAAACCCTGCACGACCCGACCGACGACGAGCACGCTCATCACCGGAGCGGTCCCGGCGATCAGCAACCCGACCACGAACCAGGCCACGCCGTGCCACATCGGCCCCCGGGGACCCCTGGCGTCGCACCAGATCCCGGAGACCACCATGGCCAGGACACTTGTGGCGAACGGGCCACCGAACGCGATCCCGTAGAGCGCCAGCCCGTCCAGGCTGCGCGCCACTGTCGGCATCGCCGTACCGACCGCCAACGCCTCGAACGCGAGGAGTGAGATCAACGCGACGCTGCCCACAGTCATCGCGCGTAGCCGGGGTGCGAAGAGTCCCGGTGTGGCGTCTACGGCGCTGACGGCTGTGCTCGGCATCGACCGAGCATGCGACCTCAACCCTGATTCATGTCAACCGCCAGGTGACCCGGCTCTCGTCAGGCGTCCTGCAGCGCCTCCCCGACACCGCGCACCAGGCCGGAGAAATGCTGGTCGGCCAGCAGGTGACCGGCGGTGATCACCACGGCGATCGGCCACTCGATGACCTGTAGCGCGGCAAGCACCCCGAGCCCGGCGTAGTAGACGACCTTGTCCGGAGGCGGCACCGCCACGTCGCCCAACATCGGCAGTTGCACCCGCCTGTTGTACATCTTCACGTTCTCCCGTGAACCGTTGAGGTGTCGCGTCAACGTGCTCATTCCGACCTCCCCATGTCCGGTGATGGTCGTCGGATTCCACGGCCCACCCCGTCCATGCGCCAGCGGCGGCGGAAAGTTCCGCCACCCAGGGGGCATAACGGATGGCAGGTAGGGAAGCCAGGCCGCCGGACGTGAGCGCGGTGGGAGGACGACATGGCCAAGGTCAGGACAAGCCGCAACAGGGAGCCGGGCCGGCGCCCGTCCAGCCGTACGCCTCGATGACGGCGGCGGGTCGCGCTGCCGGCCGCGTCCTGCCGTCCTTCGGCGTGCCGCACCTGGTCGGCGAGGCGTCCCGGTCGGTCGGCTCGGCCGCGACCCGGCTGGCCCGGTCGGCCGGGCTGACGCGTCGTCGGGTCTGGTCCCGACCGGGTCGGCACCACATCGAGGTGCACGGCGTCTGCCAGGACGGCGGCAACACGTTGGCCCGGCAGGTGGAGGGCGCGCTGGAGCGGATGCCCGGGGTCGCCTGGGCCCGGGTCAACGCACCCTCGGGTCGGGTGGTGGTCGCCGTCCAGAACCCCGAGCCGACGTTGCGCGACCTGATCGCCACGATCGACCGCATCGAGCGGACCTGCGACCACGAACCCGACCCGGAGATCCCACCGCCGCACCCACCGGAGGAGGGCCCCCGAACCCCGCGCACCCTCGGCGCGCTGGCCTCGGACGCGCTGGGCCTGACCATCTCGGCAGCCACCAGGGTCCTGCCGTTCGCGCCGCTGCCCGGCGAGGTGGCCGGCCTTCTCTCCGCAGTGGATCTTCAGCCGAAGCTGCACCAGTTCATCGGTAAACGGCTGCGCTCCGACCCGCGCGCCGACATCCTGTTCCCGCTGGCCGAGGCGGTGGTGCAGGGCTTGACCGGCCGCTGGACGGGGATCGTCCTGGACGGCGCGCAGCGGGTGGTGCAGTGGGGCGAGGCTCGGGCCCAACTCTCCGCCTGGGAGCGGGCCGAACCGCGACTGACTGGCGACGCGGAACGCGCCACCGCGCGATGGCCGGTGATCGAACGCCCCCAGCCGAAGCCGGACGGCCCGGTCGAGCGGTACATCAACCGCATGCTCGCCGCGGGCACTGCCGCCGGCGCGGCGGCAGTGCCGTTCGCCGGGCGGAAGCGGGCCGCCGCGCTGGGCCTGTCCGCGCTACCCAAGGCACCGGGCAGCGGTCGGGAGGGGTACGCGGCGCAACTCGGCCGGATGCTGGCCCGACGCGGTGTGATCGCAATGGACCGGAGTGTGCTGCGCGAGTTGGACCGGATCGACACACTCGTCCTCGACGCCGCGGTGCTCGGCTCGGAACGGGGCGTACTCGCCGATCTGGCGCCGGCACGGGACGCGGACGTCGACCAGGTGGCCGAGCGGGCGTTCGCGTTGTTCGACCCGGACGACCCGGCTGGTTCCCGCACCGCGGACGGCTGGCGGCTCGGGCCGTTGCACCAACTGCCGGCGAACGACACGGACAGCATCCCGGACGCGGCCCGGCTGCGTTCCGCCGGCGGCCAACTCCTCGGCCTCGCCCACGGCGACCGGCTGGCCGCCCTGCTGCGGGTCGAACCGGAACCCGCGCCCGGCGTCGACGGCCTACCGTCCGCCGCCCGCCACGCCGGCCTGCGGCTGGTAGTGGCCGGCGGCGACGAGCAGCGCTACGGCTTCGCCGACGCGATGCTGCCCGGCGGGGAACAGTTGGCCGAGTCGGTCCGCGCGTTGCAGCGCGACGGCGCGGTGGTGATGCTGGTCTCCGCGGACCGGAAGGCGCTCGGCGCGTCCGACTGCGGTCTCGGGTTCGCCGCGCCGGAGGAGCTGCCGCCGTGGGGCGCGCACCTGCTGGTCGGTGCCGACCTGCGGGTGGTGGCACTGGTGATCGAGGCAACCGGGGTGGCTCGCCGCACGGCCCAGCAGAACATCCGGCTGGCCATGGCCGGCACCGGTCTCGGAGCGCTGGGCGCGTTCACGGCCCCGCCGACCGAGTTGCCGGGCCGGTCGCTCGTCGCGGTGAACGGCGCGGCCGGGTTGGCCTTCGCGAACGGGGTCTGGCAGGCCCGCCGGTTGCACGACCAGTCGGACACCCCAGCGCCGGTGGCAACCGCCTGGCACCTGATGCCCGTCGGCACCGTGCTCGACCACCTACGTACCACCCCGAACGGTCTGGACAGCGCCGAAGCGCAGCGCCGGCACCACAGCGCCGGCGAGAACGGCGGTGCCGGGGCGGGTAACGGAGGGCTGCTGCGAGCCTTCGTCGACGAGTTGTCCAACCCGCTCACCCCGGTGCTGGTGGCCGGGGCGGTGCTCTCCGCGTCGTTCGGGTCCCTTGTCGACGCCGCGCTGGTGGGCAGCGTCGTCGGTGGGTCCGCCCTGATCGGCGCGGTACACGAACGCAACACCGAACGCTCCCTGGCCGAACTGCTGTCCCGTTCGGCGGTGACCGCACGGGTCCGCCGCGACGGCGCCGAGCAGGTTCTCGCCGCCGAGGACCTGGTCCTCGGGGACGTCATCGCCCTCGAACCAGGCGACTCCGTACCCGCCGACTGCCGCGTCCTCGAATCGGTGGGCCTGGAGGCCGACGAGTCGTCGCTGACCGGTGAGTCGCTGCCGGTCGCCAAGTCCAACCGGCCGGTGGTCGCCGCCGCGATCGCCGACCGGCACTCGATGCTGTACGAGGGCACCACGGTCGCCGCCGGGCATGGCACCGCCGTCGTGGTGGCAACCGGGTCGGACACCGAATCCGGCCGCAGCCTCGCCCTGGTCAAGCAGGACCCGCCGGCCAGTGGGGTGGAAGCACGGCTCGGCTCGTTAACAAGCGCCGCCATCCCGTTGGCAGCCGGTTCGGCGGTGGCGGTGGCCGGGGCGGGACTGCTTCGGGGCGTACCCCTTGCCGAAACGGCGGCGACCGCCGCGAACCTGGCCGTGGCGTCGGTGCCGGAGGGTCTGCCGTTCCTGGTCAGCGCCGCGCAGCTGGCCGCGGCCCGGCGGCTGGCCGAACACGGCGCGTTGGTCCGCAACCCGCGCACCATCGAGGCGCTGGGCCGGGTCGACGTGCTCTGCTTCGACAAGACGGGCACCCTCACCGAAGGCCAGTTGCTGCTCGCCGGGGTCGGCGACAGCGTCGGCGACCGGTACGCGCCGCTGGACCGGTTGGACGACCGACTCCGGATGACGCTGGCCGCAGCACTGCGAGCCACCCCCGCCGCGAAGAACCCGGAGGAGTTGGCGTTGCAGACCGACCGGGCGGTCCGGCGAGGGGCCGGCGAGGCCGGCGTGGTGGAGCAGACCGGCGCCGCCGGGTGGCGGGCTGCCGGAGGGTTGCCGTTCGAGCCGTCCCGCGGCTACCACGCGAGTATCGGACAGACCGATGGCCACCTGCTGCTGAGCGTCAAGGGCGCGCCGGAGACGGTGCTCCCGCGCTGTTCGTCCCGACGCACCGACGGTCGTCAGGAACCACTCGACGACGCCGGCCGCGCCGAACTGGAGCGGATGCTCGCCGACCGGGCCGGGGCGGGAAACCGGATCCTGGCCGTGGCGGAGTGCCCGGTGGAGGACCCGACAGTGACCGACGGGGACGTTCGAGGGCTGACCTTCGTGGGTTTCCTGGCCCTCGCCGACGGGGTCCGGGAGAGCGCCGCCCCGGCGGTACGCCGGATCCGGCAGGCCGGCGTACACACCATCATGATCACCGGTGACCATCCGGCCACCGCCGAGGCGATCGCTGCCACCATCAGCGAACACGACGAACAGCGCGTTGTCACCGCCGCCGAACTCGACAAACTCGACGACGACGCGCTCGCCGAGCGGTTGGCCGACACCGATGTCGTTGCCCGCTGCACCCCGGCCCACAAGGTACGGATCATCCAGGCGTTGCAGAAGTGCGGGCGAACAGTGGCGATGACCGGCGACGGTGCCAACGACGCCCCGGCGATCCGGCTGGCCGACGTCGGCATCGCCCTCGGCCAACGGGGCACCCCGGCCGCCCGCGCCGCAGCCGACCTGGTGGTCACCGACGACCGCCTGGAAACCATCATCGCCACCCTCATCGAAGGCCGGGCGATGTGGTCGTCGGTGCGGCACGCGCTCAGCATCCTCGTCGGCGGCAACCTCGGCGAAATCGCGTTCAGCGTGCTCACCGCAGCGGCCACCGGCCGTTCCGCACTCACCGGCCGACAACTGCTGCTGGTCAATTTGCTCACCGATCTGGCACCGGCGCTCGCCATCGCGGTCCGGCCACCCGCCTCCGACCGCACCGACACGCTGCTCCGGGAAGGCCCGGACACCGCGCTCGGCGAAAGCCTCACCAGAGAGATCGGGCTGCGGGCGGCAGCCACCACGCTGGGCGCGACGGCGGGCTGGACGTTGGCCCGCTACACCGGAAGCCAGCAGCGGGCCGGCACCGTCGCCCTGGTCTCCCTGGTCGGCACCCAACTCGGGCAGACCATCCTCGCCGGCGGCACCAGCCCGGCCGTGCTCGCCTCCACGGCCGCGTCACTCGGCGTGCTCGTCGTGGTGGTGCAGACGCCCGGGGTCAGCCAGTTTTTCGGCTGCACGCCGCTCGGGCCGATCGGGTGGACCATCGGGGCCGGGTCGGCGCTCGGCGCGACCTTCGCCAACGGCGCGCTCACCAAACTGATGGAACGCCTCCCGGAAGCCCACCCCGACCGGACCGGCTCCGGCGCCGAGCCCGCTGGGGACGGCGGTTCCGCCGGCTGAGCTTGTCGTAACCCTGTGCTCCAATCCCGTCATGCATGTCGTCGTCACGGGCGTACTGGTTGAGAACGGCACCGTCCTGCTGGTCCACCGGAGGCCGACCAAGCGGGTTTACCCGGATGTCTGGGACCTGCCCGGAGGGCTGGTCGAAGCGGGTGAATCCGAGCTACAGGCCCTCGCCCGTGAGATGCACGAGGAGCTCGGCGTCCACATCGCGATGGAGTCCGCTTCACGGCTGGGTGTCCTGCACGCCGGCAGTGGCGAGGGCACCATTCAGATTGGCGTCTGGCACGTTCGGGACTGGGTTGGCTCTCCCACCAACAGCGCACCGGACGAGCATGACGACATGGCATGGGTCGGGATCAGCAAGCTGCGCGAGCTTCCCCTCGTGCATGGCGTCCTGGCGGCAATGGTTCGTTCGCTGCCCGAGTTCGAGTGGGCCCACGGGCACTCGGATGTCGCCGAACTCACTGATGCAGCAGCACGGGCGAGACTCGTACTTGCCAGGCTGCGTCTCAGTCATACGAACCACGGAGCCGCAGGTTAAGAGGGAGATCAAGTCGTGTGGTGGAGCCCAGGGGACTCGAACCCCTAACCCCTGCCTTGCAAAGGCAGTGCTCTGCCAGTTGAGCTAGGGCCCCATGAGTGGCCGCGGCGACTGTCGTTCGTCGCCGGGCCGAACGTCAGCGGAGGTCGGGCGCGGTGGTCGCCTCGTGCCACAGGGCACGCTCGTCGTTCGACGCCTTGATCTTGTTGAACACGACGGCGGCCACACCGACGACGCCAGCCAGAATCAGCAGCTTCTTGAACATGGGGCGACCCCTTGCGCTCGACTATCGTCGGACGAAATGCGGTGGGGCTAGATGGAATCGAACCATCGACCTCAGAGTTATCAGCTCTGCGCTCTAACCGACTGAGCTATAGCCCCGCGTTGCGACGAGCAAGATTAACCCATCCGCTCCGCCGGCCCCAAATCGGGGTCCGCGCCTGCGAGCCGGGCCCGTCGCCGCCTGCACAACCTACCTGGGTACGGGACGCCGGAGCGACCGCATTCCGCGGTGCCCCGGCGTCCCGATCGCTCAGTCCCGCTCGGCGAGCGTCAGCTCGACCCCGCCGACCAGGTCGGCGCAGACGTTGTAGACGAACGCGCCCAGGGTGGCCAGCGCGGTGAACAGCACCACGTTGACCAGGCCGATCAGCGCCGAGCTGAGAATCACGCCCTTGGCGGTGATCTGGAAGCCGCTGGTGCTCTGGCCGCCGCCGGCGTTCACCAGGTCACTCAGGCTCTCGTTGACGCTCTGGAACACACCCATCGCGTCCAGCGCCAGGTAGAGCACCGAGGTGGCGACCACCACGACGATGAAGAGCACCACCGACACCGCGAACGCGAACTTCATCACCGACCACGGGTCGATCCGCTTCAGGTTCAGCCGGGCCCGGCGCGGCCCGCGGGAGGCGGCCGAACTGACCGACGTACGCGCCGAACGCACCGCGTCACCGACGCGGGCGGCCCCGACGGCCGAAGCGCTGCCGATTCCCGGTGGCAGGCCACCGCCGCTGGCCGGGCGGCCGGCAGCGGCGGCGCGCCCCGCGTCAGTCTGGGGCTGGGTCATGCCGGGTGTGATCCGCGGCTGGGTGCCGGTGGACCCAGTCGACGTCGCTTGACCCGGTCGAACACCGATCGGCTGGGTGGTAGCCGGACGGGCCGAGGGTGCCGCTGCCGGACCCGGAGGGCTGGCGGCGGCCGACGTCGGTGCCTCGGCGCTGGACGCCTCGGTCCTGTCGCCGGACCCGCCGTCCTCGCCCGGCTGCTCCGGCGGGGGTGTCATACCGGGAGCCCTGGTGAACTTCGGGGCAGGCGCGTCGGCGGGGACAGTCGCCCGGCCCACGGCCGCGCGGCCGGTCGCTGGTGTGCCGCCTTTGGCGGCCTCCTCGTCGACCGGTTTGGCCGAGGTCCCCGTGTTCCCCGACTTCGCCTGTGTCTCCGTCATTCAACTAGTCCTGTTCGTCAGGCTCGTCGGCATTGCGAGCAATCGCCACGATAGTCACGCCGTCCGGGAGGTCCATCAGCTTGACCCCCATTGTGTTCCGGTCACGCGTACGGCGTACAGGCTTCACCGGAGTCCGAATGACACCACCGTTGCTGGTGATCGCGAACAGCTCGTCGTCCGGATCGATCACCACCGCGCCAACCAGACCACCGCGCCGTTCGGTGATCTTCGCAGTCAACACGCCCTTACCTCCCCGGCCCTGCACCGGGTATTCCTCGATCGGGGTGCGCTTCGCGTATCCCCCGTTCGTGGCCACCAGCACGTCCAGACCATCCCGCACGACTTCCATGGCGAGCAGGACATCGTCGTCAGTGAAGCGCATGCCGATCACGCCCGAGGTGGCCCGGCCCATCGGCCGCAGCGCCTCGTCCGAGGCGTTGAACCGGATCGCCTGCGCCTTCTTCGAGACAAGCAGCAGGTCGTTCTCCGGCGCAACCAACGCAGCACCGACCAGCTCGTCCTCATCGCGCAGGTTGATCGCGATGACGCCGCCGGAACGGTTGGAGTCGAACTCCTCGAGCCGCGTCTTCTTCACCAGGCCGTTCTTCGTGGCCAGTACCAGATAGGGGGCTACCTGGTAGTTCGGAATTTCGATGATCTGCGCGATCTGCTCGTCCGGTTGGAAGGCGAGCAGATTGGCCACGTGTTGGCCCTTGGCTACCCTACTGGCCTCCGGCAACTCGTACGTCTTGGCCCGGTAGACACGGCCCTTGTTCGTGAAGAACAAGATCCAGTCGTGGGTCGAGCAGACGAAGAAGTGGCTGACGATGTCGTCCTGCCGCAGCGTGGCGCCGCTGACGCCCTTGCCGCCGCGCCGCTGCGAGCGGTACAGATCGACCTTGGTCCGCTTGGCGTACCCGGTGCGGGTGATCGTGACGACCACGTCCTCGCGGGCGATGAGGTCCTCCATCGAGACCTCGCCGTCGAACGGGATGATCTGCGTCCGGCGGTCGTCGCCCCACTTGGTGACGATCTCGCGCAACTCCTCCGAGACGATCTTCCGCTGCCGCTCGGGCTTGGCGAGGATGTCCTTGAGGTCGGCGATCTCGATCTCGAGCTTCGCCAGGTCGTCGACGATCCGCTGCCGCTCCAACGCGGCGAGACGGCGCAGCTGCATGTCCAGGATCGCGGTCGCCTGGATCTCGTCGATCTCCAGCAGGCGGATGAGGCCCTGCCGGGCGTCGTCCACCGTCGGAGAACGCCGGATCAACGCGATGACCTCGTCCAGCGCGTCCAGCGCCTTGCCCAGGCCCCGCAGGATGTGCGCCCGCTCCTCGGCCTTGCGCAGCCGGAACGCCGTCCGCCGGCGGATCACGTCGATCTGGTGCTCAACGTAGTAGCGGATGAACTGGGCCAGGTTGAGTGTGCGCGGCACCCCGTCGACCAGGGCCAGCATGTTGGCGCCGAACGTCTCCTGAAGCTGCGTGTGCTTGTAGAGGTTGTTCAGCACCACCTTCGCGACCGCGTCGCGCTTGAGCACCAGCACGATCCGCATGCCGGTACGCCCGGAGGACTCGTCGCGGATGTCGGCGATGCCGGCGAGCTTGCCCTCCTTGATCAGCTCGGCGATCCGCTCGGCGAGGTTGTCCGGGTTGACCTGGTAGGGCAGCTCGCTGACGACCAGGCAGGGGCGGCCCCGCTTGTCCTCCTCGACCTCCACCACCGCACGCATCCGGATCGAGCCACGGCCCGTGCGGTACGCGTCCTGGATCGCCGTCGTGCCGACGATCAGACCGTGGGTCGGGAAGTCCGGGCCCTTGACGATGCCGAGCAGGGCTTCGAGGGTGGTCTCCTCATCCTCCTCCGGGTTCTCCAGGCACCACTGCACCGCCGCGCCGATCTCCCGCAGGTTGTGCGGCGGGATCTTGGTGGCCATGCCGACCGCGATGCCCTCGGAGCCGTTCACCAGAAGGTTGGGGATCCGCGACGGCAGGATCGTGGGCTCCTTGGCCCGACCGTCGTAGTTGTCCTGCAGGTCGACGGTGTCCTCGTCGATGTCCCGCAGCATCTCCATGGCGAGCGGGTCGAGCTTGCACTCCGTATATCTCATGGCGGCAGCCGGATCGTTACCGGGCGAGCCGAAGTTGCCGTTGCCGTCGACCAGCGGGTAGCGCAGCGACCAGGGCTGCGCCATCCGGACCAGCGCGTCGTAGATCGCCGAGTCGCCGTGTGGGTGGAACTGACCCATCACGTCACCGACGACGCGGGAGCACTTCACGTAGCCGCGGTCCGGGCGGTAGCCGGAGTCGAACATCGCGTAGAGGATCTTGCGGTGGACCGGCTTGAGGCCGTCCCGGACGTCCGGCAGCGCGCGACCGACGATGACGCTCATGGCGTAGTCGAGGTAGGAGCGCTGCATCTCCACCTCGAGCCCGACCGGTTCGATCCGGTCGTGCGCGACCACCGCGGCGATGGCCTCGGTGGGGACCTCGGGCTCGTTCGGTGTGGACTCGGGAGAATCGGTCACTGTATACCCTTATCAGACTCAGAGTCGTTTTTGTGCTGTGGATAACGGCTGTGGATACCGGCCAAGCTGTGGATAACTCTGTGGACCGCCGGATCGGCCGGGCAGAGCCCGGCCGATCCGGCGCAGTCCGTCAGATATCCAGGAACCGCACGTCCTTGGCGTTGCGCTGGATGAACGACCGGCGCGCCTCGACGTCCTCACCCATCAGCACACTGAACAACTCGTCGGCGGTCGCCGCGTCGTCGAGAGTGACCTGACGCAGGGTACGCGTCGCCGGGTTCATCGTGGTTTCCCACAGCTCGGGGTAGTTCATCTCGCCGAGGCCCTTGAAGCGCTGGATGTCGTCCGGCTTCGCGTTCGGCTTCTTCTGCTGGCGCAGCGCGATCAGACCGTCGCGCTCGCGGTCGGAGTACGCGTACTGGGCGTCGTCGCCCTTCTTGTTCCACTTGATCTTGTAGAGCGGCGGGGCGGCCAGATAGACGTTGCCCATCTCGACGAGCGGACGCATGAAGCGGAACAGCAGGGTGAGCAGCAGCGTCTGGATGTGCTGGCCGTCGACGTCGGCGTCGGCCATCAGCACCACCTTGTGGTACCGCAGCTTTTCCATGTCGAAGTCGTCGTGGATGCCGGTGCCCAGCGCGGTGATCAGCGCCTGGACCTCGTTGTTCTTCAGTACCCGGTCGATTCGGGCCTTCTCCACGTTGAGGATCTTGCCGCGGATCGGCAGGATCGCCTGGGTGCGTGGGTCGCGGCCCTGCTTGGCCGAGCCGCCGGCCGAGTCGCCCTCGACGATGAACACCTCGGACTCGCGCGGGTCGGTCGACTGGCAGTCGGCCAGCTTGCCCGGCATCGAGCCGGACTCCAGCAGCGACTTGCGTCGGGCCAGCTTGCGCGCCTGCTGTGCGGCGATCCGCGCCCGGGCGGCCTGGGACGCCTTGGTGATGATCATCTTGGCTTCGGCCGGGTTGCGGTCGAACCAGTCGACCAGCCGGTCGTTGCAGACCCGCTGCACGAAGCTCTTCACCGGGGTGTTGCCCAGCTTGGTCTTGGTCTGGCCCTCGAACTGCGGGTTGGCCAGCTTGACCGAGATGATCGCCGCGAGCCCTTCGCGGATGTCCTCGCCGGAGAGCTTCTCGTCGCCCTTGAGCAACTTCTTGTCGGTGCCGTACCGGTTGACCACGCTGGTCAACGCGGACCGGAAGCCCTCCTCGTGGGTGCCGCCCTCGTGAGTGTTGATCGTGTTGGCGAAGGTGTAGACCGACTCGCCGTACGACTCGTTCCACTGCATGGCGATCTCGAGTGACATGCCCTCCTCTTCGGCCTCGAACTCGACCACTGTCTTGTGGATCGGGCTCTTCGAGGCGTTGAGGTGCCGGACGAAGTCCGCGATGCCGCCCTCGTAGTAGAAGGTGACCTCGCGCTGGCGGCCGTCCTCCTCCTCGGCCACCCGCTCGTCGAGCAGGTGGATGCGCAGCGCTCGGTTGAGGAAGGCCATCTCCTGCAGGCGCCGGTAGATGGTCTGGAAGTCGAAGTCGACGGTCTCGAAGATGTCGGGGTCGGGCCAGAAGGAGACCGCCGAGCCGGTGCGGTCGGTGGTCTCGCCCTTGTCCAGTGGGCCGGGCTTGGAGTAGTTGTAGTGCTGCCGCCACACGGAGCCGGACTTGTGGATCTCGACGAACATCTTGGTGGAGAGCGCGTTCACCACGGAGACGCCAACGCCGTGCAGACCGCCGGAGACCGCGTACGCCTTACCGTCGAACTTGCCACCCGCGTGCAGGATGGTCAGCGCGACCTCGACACCCGGCTTCTTGAGCTTCGGGTGGAGGTCGACCGGGAAACCACGGCCGTTGTCGGTGACCCGGACGCCGCCGTCGGCGAGCAGTACCACGTCGATGGTGTCGCAGTATCCGGCCAGCGCCTCGTCGACCGCGTTGTCGACGACCTCCCAGACGAGGTGGTGCAGACCGCGCTCGCCGGTGGACCCGATGTACATACCGGGCCGCTTGCGAACGGCCTCCAGCCCCTCGAGAACGGTGATCGACTCTGCGCCGTACTCCTGCTTGTCCTGCGCTGCCACGCTCGGCCACTTTCTCGCGTCAGCCGCGCCGGTATGGCGCGTCGGGCGCGGGTTCGGCGGACAGGACGCGACGTCGGCGCGTGGACCGGTGCCGGAGACCTCCGGACAGCGGGTCGAACGCGCCGGTCGCCGCGGTTGCCCGCGGATCGCGATCGGCTCGACCCGACATGGAGAATGAATCTGGGGCCACCGGCCCCGTCCCACTCCCGCACCGGGTCTTCGTCTCGCTGTCAATCCTACTGTGCGCGGGAGACAGAACCACCACTCGGCACCCTCAGAGAGGCGGCTGAGATGTCCATAGCCGGCAGAACCCCGTCGCCTGCGACTCCCCCCACACGCCAGGGTCCGATCGCACGCGCCGCCGCCGGACGGGTTGACCCGCGGTCGGGCGGGTCGGGGGTCGCGGCCGAAGCGTCAGTGCCGTACGTTTGCGGCGCCCCGGAACCAGCCTTGATCTTTACCGGCTGGAACCGGGACGATCGACCCGATAGACCCGACACGTGCTCTCGAAGAGGTGACAGATGGGGCTGGACAACGTCGCGGTGCACTGGCCGCGGACCGGCCGCTTCTACGATCCGGTCGCGCCGGCCGAGTTCGTCGACTTCGGCGAGATCGTCGACCTGCCGCGCATCTCCGCGCCGACCGCGGCGCTGGCCGAGCTGATCGCGAAGACCGGCACGGTGCGGGCGACCGCGTACACCGAGTTGGTGGATCTCCTGCTCGGCCTCGAAGGTGTGTTGTACGCCACAGACGCCGCCGCCGAGGACGAGGACCCGGTGATCGACCCGGACGGCTGCTCCTGGATCGCGGGCGGCATCGAGCGGTTCGTTACCGCGCACCGCGCGGACGGCGAGGCGGTCACCTTCGAGTCGGTCAGCACCGTGCTGGGCTCTTTGCTCGGCGACGGTCGGTTGGCCGAGCAGCAGCTGCGGTGGCTGAAGAGCCGGCTCGACGCTCTGCGCGACGAGCGCGGCGACCCGCCGCAGTGGAACTTCACCTGCGCCGAGCTGGGCGTGCTCGCCGCGTTCTACCGGCGCTGCGCCGAGCGCGGATTCGCCGTCTACGCCGACGCCTGAGCGGCGCGGCTCAGCCGTACGTGTCGCGTGGACCCCGGCCACGGACCCGGCGCGGCCCCTTGCCCCAGGAGGGCGCGGCCGGGCCGTGGATGTGCAGCTTGCGCACCACGTTGTGACCGACCTCGCTGGCGATCTGCTTGAGCAGCGAGCCCGCGAGCAACCGCAACTGGGTGGCCCAGGCGGTCGAGCGCGCCTCCACTGTCAGCTCGCCGTTCTCCAACTTCACCGGGCGGCTGTTCTGCGCCACCTCCGCGCCGACGACCCGCTCCCAGGCGCCGAACACGGTGGCCTCGGCCGCCGGCTGCTGCCAGCCGCGCGCCTTCACCAGCCGGCTCAGCACCGCGCTCAGCGGCTGAGGGTCGCGGGGGTCCGGGCCCGGGCCGGAATAGCCGCGTAACCGCCGCCCCGAGCCGGCGGCAGCGTCGCCGCCGCCGGGGGTGCGCCGGGCGCGGGCCGCCGCCTGCCGCCGGGACAGCGCCGCGTCGAGCACCGCGCGGGCCAGCTCCGGCCCGCTGGCGGCCGCCGCCGCCGCACCGCCCGCCGACTTCGCCCCCTCAGGGGTACGCGCGGCCGGGCCCTCACCTGCCGCCGGCCGATCGGTGCCTGGCTTATCCGACACGGCGTACCGTCCCTTCACCAACCTGGTAGCGGGTGCCGCGCAGGGCGGCTGGCACATCATCGTCCACCGCACAGGTGACGAGCAGCTGACTCGCCCCGCCGACCAGCTCCGCCAACCGTTCCCGGCGGCCGGTGTCCAACTCCGCGAAGACGTCGTCGAGCACGAGCACCGGCTCGATGCCGTCGGCGCGCAACAGGTCGTACCCGGCCAGCCGCAGCGCGAGCGCGAACGACCACGACTCGCCGTGGCTGGCGTACCCCTTGGCGGGCAGCGGACCGAGGCTCAGGGCCAACTCGTCGCGGTGCGGCCCGACCAGGGTGGTGCCCCGCTCGATCTCGGCGGAACGGGACGCGGCCAGCGCCGCCGTCAGCGCCTCGGCCAGCGCGGCCCGGTCGGTCGTCGGCTCGGCCAGCTCGATCGAGGGTCGGTAGGTGATGCCCGCCGCACCCCGACCGGCGGCCACCGCGTCGTACGCCTTGGCCACGTGCGGGGTGAGCGCGGCCACCAGCTCCAGCCGGCCAGCGAGCAGCTCCGCTCCGTGCTGGGCCAGGTGGGTGTCCCAGACCGCGAGGGTGCCCAGGTCGCCGCCCCGGGACCCACCGGTCTTGCGGGCCAGGTACGCGGTGCGCAGGAGGGCGTTGCGCTGCTTGACGACCCGCTCGTAGTCGGCCCGCACGCCCGCGTACCGGGGCTGCCGGTTGACGAGCAGATCGTCCAGGTAACGGCGACGTTCGGCCGGGTCACCCCGGACCAGCTCGAGGTCCTCCGGGGCGAAGAGCACCAGCCGGAGCGCGCCGAGCACGTCCCGGGCCCGCCGCGCCGGTGAACGGCCCAGCCGGGCCCGGTTGGCCTTGCCGGGCACGATCTCCAGCTCCACCAGGAGCTCACGGCCGTCGTGCACCACCGCGCAGCGGATCACCGCTGATGTGGCGCCCATCCGGACCAGAGGCGCGTCGGTGGCGACCCGGTGTGAGTCGAGGGTCGCCACGTAGCCGAGCGCCTCGACGAGATTGGTCTTGCCGACGCCGTTGGCGCCGATCAGGACGTTCGCTCCCGGCTGGAGGTCGACGGCCACCCGCTCGTACGAGCGGAAGTCGACAAGTTCCAGCCGGTGAACGTACACAGGTTGTGGATACCGCTCAGCTCTTGTGGACGGCGTGGCCACCGAACTGCTGACGCAGCGCGGAGACGGCCTTCATGGCGGGTGAGTCGTCCTGCCGCGAGGCGAACCGGGCGAACAGCGAGGCGGTGATGACGTTCAGCGGCACGGACAGCCGGACCGCCTCGTCGACGGTCCAGCGGCCCTCGCCGGTGTCCTCCGTGTAGCCGCTCAGGTCGGCCAGCTCCGGGTCCTCGTCGAGCGCCCGGTCCAGCAGGTCGAGCAGCCAGGAACGAACGACGGTGCCCTCCCGCCAGGACTTGATGACGCCCGGCACGTTCGTCACCAGCTCCGAGGCGGCCATCAGCTCGTAGCCCTCGGCGTAGGCGTGCATCAGGCCGTACTCGATGCCGTTGTGCACCATCTTCGAGTAGTGCCCGGCACCGACCGGGCCGGCGTGCACGAAGCCGAACTCGCCCTCCGGCTTGAGCGCGTTGAAGATCGGCATCAGGCGGTCGACGTGCTCCTGCGAGCCACCGACCATCAGCCCGTAGCCGTTCTGCCGGCCCCAGACGCCGCCGGAGACCCCGACGTCCAGGTAGCCGATGCCCCGCTCGTGGAGCCGCTCGGCGCGGGGAGCGTCGTCACTGAAGCGCGAGTTGCCGCCGTCGATGATGATGTCGCCCTCGCCGAGCACCTCGGCGAGCTCGTCGATCGTGGCGTCGGTGACACCGGCGGGCACCATGACCCAGACCACGCGGGGCGATTCGAGCTTCTCTGCCAGGCCCGCGATGGTCGTGACGTCGCTGATCTGCGCGTTGTGGTCGAAGCCGACCACCTCGTGCCCGGCCGAACGCAACCGCTCCCGCATGTTGCCGCCCATACGGCCGAGTCCTACCAGGCCGAGCTGCATGTGTTTCTACCTCCGTGGATCTGGGTGTTGCTTGGCGCGATCAGCGCGAGACGCGGATCGGCATGATGAGGTACCGGTACCCCGGAATGACCTCGCCATCCTCGCCAGCGGGAGAGATCACCGCGGGTTTGAAGGCGTCGACGAACGCGAGCACGGCCGTCTGGGCGCCCAGGTTTGCCAGACCGTCGATGAGGTACTGCGGGTTGAAGCCGATGGTCAGCGGGTCACCGGTGAAGGTGGCCTCCATCGCCTCGCTGGCCCGCGCCTCCTCGGAGCCCCCGGCCTCGACCACCAGGCCGTCGGCGCTGAAGCTGAGCAGCACCGGGGTGGTCCGTTCGGCGACCAGCGCGACCCGCTTGACCACCTCGATCAGCGTGCTGACCGGCACCCGGGCCTCGGCGTTGTGGGTGGCCGGGAAGAGTGACCGCACCGGCGGGTAGTTGGCGCCGTCGAGCAGGCGGCTGGTGGTGCGGCGGGTGCCGCCGGCGAGGCCGACCATGCCCTCGCCCGCAGCGCCCTGGGCGAGGGCGAGGATGACCTCACCGCCCAGTGGGCCGAGGGCCTTGGCGGTGTCGTTCAGGGTGCGGGCCGGCACCAGGGCGTTGATGCTCACCTCGGGGTCGTCCGGCCGCCACTGGATCTCGCGCAGCGCCAACCGGTAACGGTCGGTCGCGAGCATCGACAGCGTGTCGCCGGACAGCTCGACCCGGACGCCGGTCATCATCGGCAGCGTCTCGTCGCGACCGGCCGCGATGGCCACCTGGGACACCGCCGTGGCGAACGCGGCGGCGTCGACGGTGCCGGCGCTCTGCGGCATCTCGGGCAGCGCTGGGTAGTCCTCCACCGGCATGGTGGGCAGGGTGAACCGGGCGCTCCCGCAGACCAGCTCGAGGTGCGCGCCGACCGCGGCGATGTCGACCGGCTTGGCCGGCAACGCCTTGGTGATCTCGGCGAGCAGGCGGCCGGAGACGAGCGCGGCGCCGTCGGCGTCGCCCTGCACCTCGACTGTCACCTGGCTGGAGACCTCGTAGTCGAAACCGGAGACCCGCAGGTTGCCGTCGGTGACCCGGAGCATCACCCCGGCGAGCACCGGTACGGATGGCCGGTTGGGCAGGCTCTTCGCGGTCCACGCCACAGCCTCGGCGAGCGCGTCGCGCTCCACTCGGAACTTCATCAATGCCTCCGCGTCGACGTCAGCGACAACTCTCTCATGCCGACCGCTGCCTACCGTCCCGCCCGACCGTGCGGGTACCCATCGCACCTTAGGGCGCGGGGGTATCGGCTGTGCGCCCGACCCCATGGATCGTGTCGATGCTGACGGGCTGATCCGACAGCGTTCGGCCCGATCCACAGAAAGCCCAACGGTGATGATTGGTTTTTGTTCTCTTAGAAGAGATAACTCATCGTCTTCATCGCACCTGTGCAAACTGTGGAAAACCAAAGTCTGCGCAGGTCAGACAGGTTATCTACCGGTGAATTAGCTGTGGAGAACCGGGGGTACAACCGGCTTGTCTGTCCACAGCCCGGCGACGGCGGCCGGTTGTCCACCGTTGTCCACCGGTTGTCCACCGGTAATCCACCGACTTTCTCCCCAAGCCTGTGGATGGCGGAGAAGATCACCATTGCCGTTGTCCCCAGAACCTTCAACAGCCCGTACACAGGTCGATGAGGATCGGTGGATAACTCGACGGTCGTCCCCAGGCGTCCACAGCTTCGTACACAGGGTTTCTCCACAGCCTGTGGGTAACTGGCGGAGGACGGACCGTAGTTATCAACAGGCTGTGGACAGCAAGCTGTGGACAACGAGTGGGGATCGAAGCGGTCACGGCCTCGATCCTGTGGTCTACACCATGTCGAGAGTCCAGCTGAGCGACAAAAAAGAACGCCCGACCGGAGATCCGGCCGGGCGTGTCCCGGGCTGTGCGCCGCCCCGAGGCGGTCGTACCCCTCAGCTGTTCTGCTTGATCCGGTTGGTCAGCTCGGCAATCTGGTTGTACAGCGAACGACGCTCCGCCATCTGCTGACGAATCTTCCGGTCCGCGTGCATCACAGTGGTGTGGTCCCGGCCGCCGAACGCCTGCCCGATCCGGGGCAGCGACAGCTCGGTCAACTCCCGGCACAGGTACATGGCCACCTGACGGGCGTTGACGAGCACCCGGGACCTGGACTGGCCGCGCAGGTCCTCCAGGCTCACCCCGAAGTAGTCGGCTGTCGACGCCATGATCTGGTCGGCGTTGATCTCCGGGCCGGCGCCGTCGGGCATGAAGTCCCGAAGCACCTCCTCGGCCAGCGACAGCTCGACAGTCGACCGGGTCAGGCTGGCGAACGCGGTCACCCTGATCAGCGCGCCCTCCAGCTCACGGATCGAGTTCGACACCCGGGAGGCGATGAACTCCAACACGTCCGGCGGGGCGTACATCCGCTCCTGCGCGGCCTTCTTCTGCAGGATCGCGATCCGGGTCTCCAGATCCGGTGGCTGGATGTCGGCCAGCAGCCCCCACTCGAACCGGGTTCGCATCCGGTCCTCGAGGGTGGCCAGTTGGCGCGGCGACCGGTCCGAGGTGATCACGATCTGCTTGTTGGCGTTGTGCAGGGTGTTGAAGGTGTGGAAGAACTCCTCCTGGGTGCGCTCGCGGTTCTCCAGGAACTGGATGTCGTCGATCAACAGAATGTCGACGTCGCGGTAGCGCCGCTGGAACGCACTCGTCTTGTCGTCCCGGAGCGAGTTGATGAAGTCGTTGGTGAATTCCTCGGTCGAGACGTACCGGACCGAGCGGGCGTTGCCGAGCGTCGTGGCGTAGTGCCCGATGGCGTGCAACAGGTGCGTCTTGCCCAGCCCGGAGTGCCCGTAGATGAACAACGGGTTGTACGCCTTCGCCGGGGACTCCGCCACCGCCACGCTCGCCGCGTGGGCGAAGCGGTTGGACGACCCGATGACGAACGTCTCGAACATGTACTTCGGGTTGAGCCGGTTGCCGCCGGTGTCGGCGCCGGGCAACCGGCGGTCGTCGCGGCCACCGCCCCGATGGTCCACCGCGCTGCGACCCGGGCCGCTGTCCGTTCCGCCGTCCCGGGGAAGCGAGCGGATCACATGCTGGTCGCGCGGTGACGCCGAGTCGTCCCGGTAGCGGGGCTCGTAGGGCCGGGTGTCCGGGCCGGGCGGGTCCAGTCGGGCGGCCTGCTCGTCGTAGCCGCGTCGGTCCGGGCCCGATCGCGGCGACCGGACGGGCTCCGCGAAGGAGGCGCTGAACAACGCCTCCTGCCCGTCCCTGCTGGCGGGAATCAGCCCCGAGCGGTGCCCGTCGACGGGCGGCGCGAGCGGCCCACCCGCCGGTGCGGGCGGTGGACCCGGATCGGGGGTACGCGGCGCGGGTGACTGCTCGGGGATCATCGCGTCGGCGGATGGCCGAACGCCCTGGTCGTCGTCGAACGTCGCGATGCCGGGGCCGTCGATGTCGAGCGGCGCGGGCTCCGGGGCGCTGCGGTAGACGGTGCCGGCCGGTCGGCCGGTGGCGTCCTCGGCCACCCGGACGGTGACAGCGACCTGGATCGGTCGGCCCAGTCGGCGGGTGAGCGCCTCGGTGATCGCCGGGCGCAGTCGTGACTCGATCACGTCGCGGGTGAACGCGTCCGGAACGGAGAGCAGCGCGGTGTCCTCGACTATCGCTCGCAGCCGGGTCAGCCGGAGATAGGCACGCTGCTGGGCGGAGATGATCTCGTCGGCGAGCTCGTCGGTCGCCGCTAACCACACCGCGGCAAGGTCGGTCGTACCGGCCACCGTCGTGCCACCCCCTCGCTTCTGCTCCCGGCCGCCGCTGTCTGCCAGCCGGCCGTCCCGGGCCCGCCGCGTTCGCGGGTGGAACAACACCCACCCGGACGGTCGACCGGTGGTCATCCACAAGTTATCCACAGCCTGTGTACCGACCGATTGTGGCCGCCGCCGGACGCGGGTGGGACCTGCCCCTGCCTGATCGGGCGCTGAAGCGGGTTCACCGTGCCGAACGATTCACTGCCTTGTCCGGTCTTGCCTGCGCGACGACCGGAGCTTGAAGACGCTTACCGCAATCGGGCACGGTAACAGCGTTGTCCCTGCGCCATCAACCGGCGACGCGGAGACGCCCTTGTCGGCATCAGCGAAAACCGCCCTCCGGCCTCGGGCGCGTCCAGTTGTCCGCTGCTCGGGGTGTTTGACGGTCATTGCCCCCCTGCGTAGGCTGGAATGGCTGCTCTCTCGCCCTCTGCTAGGGTGATGGGTGCTTGCTGTCCGCGGTCGCATCCCCGCCTCGTCGAGGTCCCGCTCCGCCGGACAGCACCGATCGTGGGCCACCGTCGAGGTGACCTGGACCACCACACGACCCCGGCGATCCCGTCGCGCGGGGCGCGTACGAAAACGGAGAGCCCTGACGTGAGCAAGCGCACCTACCAGCCGAACAACCGCCGGCGCGCGAAGACCCACGGCTTCCGGCTGCGCATGCGCACCCGTGCCGGCCGTGCCATCCTGTCGAGCCGTCGCGCCAAGGGTCGCACCACCCTGTCGGCCTGAGCCGACCGAGCCGGTCCAGGGGACGTGGGCAGTCGTGCTGGCCGCCGCGCAGCGACTGCGGCGCAGCACTGACTTCGCCGCAGCGGTTCGCGGTGGCCGACGCGCCGGACGTGGCGCCGTCGTGGTCCATCTGGCCGTGCCGGTGACCGTCGACCCCAGCACACCGACCTCGTTGGAGCCGGTACGGGACACCGGTGCGGAGCAGTCGTCCGCGCCACCCCGTGCCGGCTTCGTCGTGTCCAAAGCCGTCGGCAACGCGGTGATCCGCAACGGGGTCAAGCGTCGACTGCGGGCACTGGTCCGGGACCGGTTGACCGCCCTACCCGCCGGCAGCACCATGGTCGTCCGGGCGCTCCCCGCCGCGGCGCAGGCGTCGTACTCCCGGCTCGCCACCGACCTGGACGCCGCCATCGCGGTCGCCCGGTCGCCCCGCGAGCGGCGGTCCCGATGAGCGGCACCGAACAGGGCAGTCCACGCCCATCGACACCAGGTGCCAAGGTGCTGATCGCGCCCATCATCGCGTACCGTCGGTGGATAAGTCCGGCACTGCCGGCTCGCTGTCGGTTCTACCCGTCGTGCAGTGCGTACGCCCAAGAGGCGGTCGCCCGGCACGGCGCGCTCCGGGGAGCCGTGCTGGCGGTCCGACGGTTGTTGCGCTGCCACCCCTTTCACCCTGGTGGATATGACCCGGTGCCGGAGCCGGGCGGCCGCCGCCGTGCTGACGTGACTGGAGCCCCGAATTGAAGCTGAGTCTCGACTGGATCTACTACGCGATTTCGTGGATCCTGCTGACCTGGCACTCTGCCTGGGACGCCATCGGGGTGCCCGACGGCGCGGTGATCGGCACCAACTTCGCCTGGATCCTGTCCATCGTCTTCCTGGTGGTCACCGTCCGGGTGATCCTGTTCCCGGTCTTCGTCAAGCAGATCAAGTCGCAACGGGCGATGCAGGCGCTCCAGCCCAAGGTCAAGGAGCTTCAGGAGAAGCACAAGGGTGACCGGGAGACGCTCCAGAAAGAAATGATGGAGCTCTACAAGAAGGAGAAGGCCAACCCGCTCATGGGTTGCCTTCCGATGTTCCTTCAGATCCCGGTCTTCCTGGGTCTCTTCCACGTGCTGCGCCGACTCGACCCGGGCAAGCAGGACAAGACCCTGTACGGCTGGACCGTCGAGCAGTTCGAGAGCGTCTCGCAGGCGAAGCTCTTCACCGCCCCGATCGCCGGCAAGTTCGGCTCCACCGCCGACGAGTTGACCAGACTCAATGCCACCAACGGCAGCACTGTGAAGATCATTGCTGGTGTCCTGGTCATCGTCATGATCGCGACCACCTACCTGACCAGCCGTCAGATGATCCTCAAGACCGGCTGGGCCGAGGACCCGCAGCAGCGGATGATCCAGCGACTGATGCTCTACGGCATCCCCGCCTCGCTGCTGATCTCCGGCGCGATCTTCCCGATCGGCGTCATCATCTACTGGGTCACCAACAACCTCTTCACCCTCGGCCAGCAGCAGTGGGTGCTGCGGAAGTTCCCGCCGCCGGTGACCGCCAAGAAGGCGGTCGCGCCCGCCGCCAGCCGCAACCCTGTGCAGCCCGCCAAGTCCGGCGGCCTGTTCGGCCGCGGGAAGGCGGCCCCGCCGGCGCCGGTCAAGGCGACCGCGCCGAAGGTGGCCGGGCCCAAGCCGGGTGCCAAGCCGGTGAGCAACCCGAAGAAGAGCCGCCCCGCCAAGCGGCAGGGCTGACCCGCGAGGGCCGCCGTCGGATCACCGGCGGCGGCCCGTTCCGCACCGAGCAGCCGCCGTACGGCCGGCGCCGGGCGGAACCCACCGCGCACCGCGCGGCCACGGGCGACACTGCCCGTACAGACGTGCCCGTGGGCACCGGCGACCTCCCGCCGGCCCCGGGAAACCAGTCGGACCCGAGGGTCCGGCCGACCGAGTACGGAGATGAGACCGTGACCGAGACCGAGACCAGCATCCCCCGCGCCGAGCAGTCCCTGGACGAGGAGGAAACCGCCACGCTCGCGGTGGACGGCGACGACACCGACGCCGACGACACCGAGGCGGACGACGACACGGACACCGCCGCTGGGGCTGGCACCCGGGCGAAGAAGGCTGTGAGCGAGGGCGACCTGTTCCGGCAGAGCGAGATCGCGGCCGACTACGTCGAGGGCCTGCTCGACATCCTCGACTACGACGGCGACATCGACGAGTTGGTCGCCGCCGGCCGTCCGATGGTCGAGGTGGTCGGCGAGCGGTTGCAGAACCTGGTCGGCCAGCGCGGGGCCACCCTGGAGGCGCTCCAGGAGCTGACCCGCCTCGCCGTCTTCCGGCAGACCGGTACGCCGAGCCGCCTGCTGCTCGACGTCGGTGGCTACCGGGCGAACCGTCGCAAGGAACTCGCCGCGGTCGCCAAGAACGCCGTCGAGAAGGTCAAGGAGTACGGCGAGCCGGTCCGCCTGGAGGCGATGTCGGCGTTCGAGCGCAAGTGCGTGCACGACGTCGTCAACGCCATGTCCGGTGTGGCGAGCGAGTCCGAGGGTGTGGAGCCGACCCGGCGCATCGTCGTACGGCCCGCGGACTGACCGGGTGACCCACGACGACATCACGGCCGACGCCGTGTCCGGCCCGGGCGGCGTGCCGCCCGGGCCGTCCGCTGTCCCCCCCGTTTCCGCACAACACGCCTCGGCCGACGGCGGATCGAGCGGGCGCGACACCGCCCCCTCGCCGGCCGACGCGGCGTTGCCGCCCGAGTTGGCTCCGGCCGCGCTCACCCTCTTCGGTGATCGTCTCGACCTGGCCGCCGCGTACGCCGAACTGCTTGCCACCGACGGCGTGGTCCGCGGCCTGATCGGCCCCCGGGAGGCCCCGCGCATCTGGGATCGGCACCTGCTCAACTGTGCCGCGGTCGCCGAGCGGATCCCGTCCGGCGCGACGGTGCTGGACGTCGGCTCCGGCGCCGGCCTGCCCGGTCTCGTGCTGGCCATCGCCCGCCCCGACCTCACTGTCACGCTGATCGAGCCGCTCGCCCGAAGGACGTCGTTCCTGATCGAGGTCGTCGAGCGACTGGGCCTGGCAAGGTCGGTGCGGGTGTTCCGGGGCCGGGCCGACGAGGCGGCCAGCGGTTCGAGCGGCCGGGAGCCGATCAGCGGAGACGTGGTGACCGCGCGAGCGGTAGCGCCTCTGGACCGGCTCGCCGGCTGGAGCCTCCCGTTGGCGGTTCGCGGTGGTCGCCTGCTGGCACTCAAGGGCTCATCCGCCGCGGCGGAGATCGAGGAGCACGCTGATGTGGTGGCCCGACTCGGTGGCGGAGAGCCGCGCGTGCACCTCTGCGGCGTCGGCGTGATCGATCCGCCCGCCACCGTGGTGGAGATCGTGCGCGAGCGGATGATCGGCCCGCCCCGCCCGGCGGCCAGGAAGCGTGCCCGGGGCGGACGCTCCCGCCGAGGTTGACACTTCGCGCCATCGGGCTTCCGGCCGACGGGTTGCCTCGTTGTACCGGTACGGATGGACGAGGGGATGAGAACCCGACGTGGACCGGCCGCGCCCGTCCGCCGTAGGCTGACCGCGCGTCGATAGTGTGAAGCGGGTGACGGACGTCGTGGGTCTCCGACCGCTCCCGTGGGCCGTACGCTCCGGGTTGCGAGCGTGGATGCGGCCAAGTTGACCGGGGCGCGGACCGACCATCCGAAGCGGGCAGGGATGACAGGTGCATGACGACGGCAGGTACGACGATCAACGCGTGACCGGGTCGACAGGCGATCCCGTTTCACGTGAAACCGACTACCCCAGTTGGTCGCCCGGCGCGACCGGGCCATCGACCCGACCCACCGACAGCGATTCGCAGTCAGCGCTCGATCCGCCGTCGGGCGCGGGACGGCCGGAGGGCTCGGCCATCCCGGAGCCGACGAGTGGTCGTCGAACGCCGGAGACGGCGAGTCGACCGGTGAACGCCCCGGAGGTGCGGGCGACCTCAGGCCGCCGCAACACCGCAGCGGCGGTTCGCTTCGAGCCGGCCGTCCCGCACCAACCCACCGCGGCCGTCGTTCGCGACGCTGCGCCTGTCGCTTCGACCGAGTCGTTGGCTGCCGTGGCGGCCGACCCCACGTACGTTTCACGTGAAACCCCGACGCGCGAAGAGGATGACCCACCGTTGGCTATGGAGGCGATGCGCGCCGTGCAGATCCTGAATCCCAGTGGCGAGGTGACCATGCCTCGGCCGAACCGGACCCGGGTCATGTGCGTCGCCAACCAGAAGGGCGGCGTGGGTAAGACCACCACCACCGTCAACCTTGCGGTGGCTCTCGCCCTGCACGGCAACCGGGTGCTCGTGGTCGACCTCGACCCACAGGGCAACGCCTCGACCGGGCTCAACGTTCCACACCACACCGGAATCCCGGACACGTACGACTGCCTGATCAACAGCGTGCCGCTGGCCGAGGTGGCCCAGGCGGTCGAGGGCATCCCCAATCTCTGGTGCGTACCCGCGACGATCGACCTGGCCGGCGCGGAGATCGAGCTGGTGTCGGTGGTAGCCCGGGAGTCCCGCCTGGACCGGGCGATCGCCGCCTACCCGGGCGAGTTCGACTACGTCTTCATCGACTGCCCACCCTCGCTCGGGCTGCTCACCGTCAACGCTCTCGTTGCCGCGCAGGAGGTGCTGATCCCGATTCAGTGCGAGTACTACGCGCTGGAAGGGCTCAACCAACTGATCAACAACATCAACCTGGTACGCCAGCACCTCAACCCGAAGCTCGACGTCTCCACCATCCTGCTGACCATGTACGACCGTCGCACCCGGTTGGCCGACGCCGTGGAGCAGGACGTCCGGAACCACTTCGGCGACAAGGTCCTCCAGGCGGTCATCCCCCGCAACGTCCGGGTGTCCGAGGCACCTAGCTACGGCCAGTCGGTGATGACCTACGATCCCGGTTCGCGGGGTGCCACGAGTTACTTCGAGGCCGCTCAGGAAATCGCCGAGCGGGGCGTCAAGGAGCCGGTGGGCCGGAATGCGTAGTGCGGACAAGTCGCTGGGAGGCGTGGCATGAAGAACCGTCCTCGGGGCGGTCTGGGTAGGGGCCTGGGGGCTCTGATCCCGACCGGGCCGGCGCCGGATGCCGCTGGCACCGCGACGGCCGAGCCGGAGTACGAGCAGACGGACGACGGGAGTGCCGTCGCCGTCGCCACTGTGCCTTCCGGAGCGCCGGTCCGCGAACCGGAGCCCGTTCTCAGCCCGGTGCCCGGCGCTCGATTCGCCGAGATCCCGGTCGACGCGATCATGCCCAACCCGAAGCAGCCCCGCCAGGTCTTCGACGAAGAGGCACTGGAGGAGCTGAAGACCTCGATCCAGGAGGTCGGCTTCCTCCAGCCCATCGTCGTCCGGCAGCTCGACGACGAGAAGTACGAACTCGTGATGGGCGAGCGGCGCTGGCGGGCCGCCCAGGCGGTGGGTCGGGAGAGCATCCCGGCGATCGTCCGGGACACCCGGGACGACGCCATGCTCCGCGACGCCCTGCTCGAGAACATCCATCGGGCGAACCTGAACCCGTTGGAAGAGGCCGCCGCCTATCAGCAACTGCTGGAGGAATTCGGAGCCACCCACGAGGAACTGGCCCGCCGGATCGGCCGGAGCCGTCCGCAGATCTCGAACACGATCCGACTGCTGAATCTGCCCGCACAGGTACAGCGCCGGGTCGCCGCCGGCATCTTGTCGGCGGGGCACGCCCGCGCTCTGCTGAGCCTCGACGAGTCCGAGGCGCAGGAACAGTTGGCACTTCGGATCGTGGCCGAAGGACTGTCGGTTCGGGCTACCGAGGAGATCGTGGCCCTGACCCTGAACGACGGGCCGGCAAAGGGTCAGGCCGCGAAGCGGCGAACCAAGGCGCACGCGCCGGCCTTGACCGATCTCGCCGATCGGCTGTCCGACCGCTTCGACACCCGGGTGAAGGTCGACATCGGCCGGAGTAAGGGCAAGATCACGATCGAGTTCGCGACGGTGGACGACCTGGAGCGCATCGTCGGCATCATCGGAGTGCAGCAGGAGGAGAGCGAGAGCGGGGAGGACTGAGCCCGCCCGCTCGCTCACGGCCGCGCCACCCACCGGGGGCGCGGCCGTTCTCTATCCCGGGTGGTCGCGTTTCACGTGAAACAGCCATCGGATCCGTTACGTCGGATCGGTGTGCCCGACCGGCTGTCGCCGCTCTCGGCGTGCTCGGTATCCCCTCGGCCACGAGCGCTGCGGGACGCCGGGTGCGTGGGCCAAGAGGCCCGACAGACCTGACGCGTCCAGAGCCCAGTCAGCGGGCGACAGGCGGCCGTCGGGTTGGACGTACGCGGCGAGGTGGGTGCCCCCGCGCACCCCGGCGGGCGGTGAACGCGGCGACAAGCGGCGGCGACGGTCAGCATCGCGCGCAGCCGTAGTCGGTCGCGACGGCGGGGGGAGTCGACGGCGACGAGGGCCTGGGCGGGGGTGACGGCGCAGCACGGCGGCGCCCCGACGGTCGGCGACGGCGCGGCCGTGGACGGCGTCTTCCCCGACGGCGACGGGGGTGGCGCTGTGAGCGGCAGGGGTTTCTACGCGCTGATGCGGGTGCCCGCAGACCACCACGGTTGGGCGGTCGGGCCGCAACGGACGCGGACGCATCGGCGAGCGGAAGGGCGGGTGCGTCGACGGTGCGGTAAAGCCTGGAGCGACAGTGGCGGCTGCGACGGTGAGCGATTGGCGGGTCCTCTCCGGACCGCACCCGGACCGGGGTATCAGTTCCGGCTAGCAGGTCGGCCGCGATGGGCGCCGGGGGCAGTTCAGTGCCGGAGGCTGAGCGCTCCAGGTGCGCGCTGAACGACGAAGGCGAACGGCGAGCGACGGTGCCGGGCGCCGGCCGATCCTCTACACGGGTCGCAGAAGGCCCGGGCATGGTCCACTCGACCCGAACCACCCTTTGCGCCACTCGGAGCGCCAGCGAGCCGCTGAGTGGCCGTTACGGGGTCCCCGGTGCTCTTTCTCGGGCGGGCCCGGCCATTCGTTCGGCGCTCGGTCGGGTTTGTCGAACCCACACTGCGACCCCCGGCAGCCGGGTGGCGTCCTCAGCGCCGCCTGTTTCACGTGAAACAGGGACATCACCTGGCCGGCACCGATCTCACTTCAGACAGAGATGACGGTTCAACGGAGGTCGCCTCGTCGCAGTCGACGACGACCACCGCTGTCGCAATCTCGGAGCCCTCGGACTTCGAGCAGCCGGGCGCTCTGGGGCGGAAGCCGGGATGTCGGGGCCGATGCCCTCCTGCCCCCTTTGCTCTACACCCGCCCACGCGCCAGTTACGGACCGTGGGTGGCGCACCGGCGGGTGCAGAGCAAAGGGGCGGCGGCATCAGAGTGATCGGAGAGCGCCCGTCTCCCGCCGGCTCCGGTAGCCGTCGAAACTGCCGATCTGGCGGTTCGCGGACAACGACCGAGCCGTCAAAAAGTTATCCACACCGGTTGTCCACAGGCACCCCCCGTTTCACGTGAAACAGCGCGTGGGAGCGGGTGTGGGCCTGTGGATGACGGCCTGTGTTCGGGATCTCGGCAGCCTGTGGATATCGCCTCTCGGTGGCCACTGGACCCATGCACGTCCGGTCGGCGGCGGGCACTGATCTGTTGGCCCGGAACGGCGCAAACAGGTAGGGACAGCGGTGCCAGACTCGGTTAGGGTCAGCGTCGTGCACGACACCCCTCCCTCAGTCCCGGACTTCACCCAGTGGCCCTCATTCCCCTTCGAGGGTGACCTCCACGTGAAGCAACTCGATGATCCGGTCCCGGTCGAACCGCCCCGGAAGGGCGAGGGTCTCCGGGAATGCACCGCCTGCAACGCACCCGACGATGCCTACATCTGGGTGGGCGAGCGGTGGCGGGTCCGCGCCATGGACCGGCCCACCGGCCTGCCCATGGTGCTCATCCTGGAGTCGCGGACCCACCTCGACCTCGGGGACCTACCGAACCTGCTGGCCGCCGAGCTGGGGGTGATGACCGTACGTCTGGAGCGCGCCATCCGGTCGCTCGACGACGTGGCGCGGGTGCACGTCAACCGCTGGGGCGACGGCTCGGCTCATCTGCACATGTGGTTCCTCGCCCGTCCGTACGGCCGCCTTCAGCTGCGGGGCACCTTCCTGTCCCTGTGGGATTCGATCCTGCCGCCGATCTCCGAGGCGCAGTGGCGGGAGAACCTGGCGCTTGTCGCCGCCTGGCTCGCCGAGTTCGGTGGCCGTCCGCTCGCCGAGCCGCCCCGCATTCAGTGGCAGGCGCCGTCCAGTCTGCTGGCGCAGTCCGAGGCTGCGGACGCCGCCGCAGCGGCGGCAGCAGCCGGGGCGGAGGCGGTCTCGGTGATCGAGGCAGCGGAGGAGATCCCCGAACCAGCACTCGACTCGACCTCCGGATCAAGTGACGTCGACAGCGCGCCTCCGGCCGAACCGGCCGTGGACGCCGACGCCGACGCCGACGCCGACGCCGACGCCGACGCCGACGCCGACGCCGACGCCGACGCCGACGCCGACGCCGACACCGACACCGACACCGACTCGGCGGCGACCACAGTCACCGACCGGACCGCTGCACCCGCTCGGGCGGCCACGGATGCCCGCCCGGCAACTGCACCCGGTCGAACGGCATCAGCCATCAACGAGCCCGGCCCTGCGGCGTCCGGCGTCCCGGTCCCCAGCGCCCGGGATTCCACCGACATCACGCCAGGCAGCGCAGCGCCCGACAGCGCGGCCACGACGGAGAAGCCCTCCGGCGCACCTGAGCTTGGCTCAACGGAGACGCACACCGACGGCACCGACGTCGGCCCGGCGAACGGGAGTGGCGACGCGGCCCGACCCGCTGCGTCCGTCCCCACCAACGGGCGCACCTCCGGGGCCGCAGCCAGTAGGACCACCGCCGAAGGTGGCGTCGAGGGCACTCCGGGCGCGGTAGCACCGGGCAAGGGCAACGACGCACCCGACGGGCGCTCCGGTCACTGAGCTGGAGCCGGCCATGAGGTTGGCCTTCGCACCAACCTCATGGCCGATCCGCAGGCGGTGCGCTCCACCGGACGGGGTGTGGCGGATAGGTCAGTGAGTGGTGAGGCGAGCCGCCGCGCGGCCGACCAGGGTGCCGAGGAGTCGACCGAAGTCCAACCCGGCCGCCTGCACGGCGAGCGGGAGCAGTGACGTCTCCGTCATGCCGGGCGAGACGTTGACTTCCAGCACGTGCGGCCGGCCGTCCGCGTCCACGATCACGTCGACGCGCGAGAGATCCCGTAGACCGAGTGCGGTGTGCGCGGCGAGGGCCACGTCAGCGACAGTCGCCGCCACGTCCGGGGCCAGCCGGGCCGGAGCGTGCCAGGTGGTTCGCCCCGCCGTGTAGCGGGCCGCGTAGTCGTACACCCCGTTGCGCGGCACGATCTCCACCGGCGGCAGCGCATGCGGGCCGTCGCCGAGGTCGACGACGGAGACCGCCACGTCCTTCCCCGGCACGTACCGCTCCACGAGCGCCGTGGAGTAGTACGCGAAGCAGCCGACCATCGCCGCGGGCAGCGCGGAAACGTCCCGGACCACCGCGCCGCCCAGCCCGGAGCCGCCCTGTGCCGGCTTGACCATCAGGGGCACGCCCAGACGGTCGACGATCCGGTCCAGCACGGCGACCGCACCAAGCTCGGAGAAACGGTCGTGCGGAAGCGCCACCCAGTCCGGGGTGGGGATGCCGGCCTCGCGGAGCACCGCCTTGGCCGAGGGCTTGTCCCAGGCGACCCGGGAGGCCCTGGCGTCGCAGCCGACGTACGGGATGTCGCACAGATCCAGCACCCCGCGCAGCGAGCCGTCCTCACCTGTCGCGCCGTGCAGTGCGATCACCACCGCGTCCGGCGGGTCGGCCGCGAGTGCCGGCAGCAGG
Organism: Micromonospora sp. NPDC005710; assembly: GCF_040630995.1. Taxonomy (NCBI): domain Bacteria; kingdom Bacillati; phylum Actinomycetota; class Actinomycetes; order Micromonosporales; family Micromonosporaceae; genus Micromonospora; species Micromonospora sp. NPDC005710. The sequence continues at coordinate 119,972 of NZ_JBEXYP010000011.1, forward strand.
GCCGCGTCCGCGTCACGCAGTTCGGCCTCGACCCCCACGGCTCGCAGGGCGTCGAGCACCCGACGACCGGAGCGCAGCGACACGTCCCGTTCGTAGGAGAGCCCACCCGCGAGCACCACGACGCGCAGGTCGGCCGAGATGGCGGAATCGGTCACGAGAAGGCGCTCGGCGGTCGTACCCATGCCGGCATCATGCCAAGTCGGGCCCGGGCACGTCGGAGCCGGCCCGGCCGCGTCGACCGGTGGCCCCACCCACGGGACCGAAGACCCGGCGCATCGCGATCTCCTGCTCCATGACGCCGGCCAGCCGGCGGACGCCCTCGCGGATCCGTTCCGGCGGCGGGAAGCTGAAGTTGAGCCGCATCGCGCCGGTGCCGGTGCCGTCGGCGTAGAAACCCGTGCCGGGTACGTAGGCGACCCGGGCGGCGACCGCTCGCGGCATCATCGCCTTCGAGTCGAGCCCGTCGGGCAGGGTGGCCCACACGAAGAGACCGCCCGCCGGGGTGGTCCAGCTGGTGCCCTCGGGCATCAGGTCGGCCATCGCGTCGAGCAGGGCGTCCCGGCGTTCCCGGTAGACCTCGCGGTAGACCTTGAGCTGCTGCCGCCAGGGCATCGTGCCGAGATAGGTGGCCACCGCGGCCTGGGCGAAGCCACTGGGGCAGAGGATCTGCGCCTCGCTGGCGATGACGAGTTTGTCGCGAACCGCGTGCGGCGCCAGGATCCAGCCGACCCGAAGCCCGGGCGCGAAGGTCTTGGAGAACGTGCTGAGGTAGAAGACGCCGTCCCGGCGGCGGGCGCGCAGCGGGGCCGGCGCCTCACCCTCGAACCCCAGCTGACCGTACGGGTCATCCTCGACGACGAGCAGGCCGGCGCGCTCGCAGATGTCGAGCACGCGCTCCCGGCGCTCCTCGCTGAGTGTCACACCCGTCGGGTTCTGGTAGGTGGGGATCGTGTAGAGGAACTTCACCCGTCGGCCGGCGCGGGCGAGGTCGGCGATGGCCGTCTCCAGCGCTTCCGGGATCAGCCCGTCCTCATCCATCGGTACGTGGACGACCTGTGCCTGGGCGGCCTGAAACACGCCGAGCGCGCCGACGTACGTCGGACCCTCGGCGAGCACCACGTCACCGGGGTCGAGGAAGAGCCGGGCCACCAGGTCCAGTGCCTGCTGCCCACCCACGGTGACCACCACGTCCTCCGGGGAGGCCCCGCAGGCGGCGTCGATCCCGGAGAGCGACATCACCTCACAGATCCGCTCGCGCAGCTCCAGGGTGCCCTGACCGATGCCGTACTGGAGGGTGGTGACGCCGTGCTCGGAGCCGAGCCGGCCCAGCATCTCGCCTACCGCGTCCAGCGGGAGGGCGGCGATGTACGGTGCGCCACCGGCGAGCGACACGACCTCGGGACGACTGGCCACCGCGAAGAGTGCTCGGATCTCGGAGGCGGTCATTCCGCGTACGCGCCGGGCGTACCGGTCGGTGTAGTCGTCGAGTGTCGTGCCGGTCATGACCTCACCTCGATCGCTGCTCGGGTGGTTCCCGCCCCGGGTACCCCGCACACCGCTGACCATGGCTGCGGGCACACCGATTGTCGATCCTAGTCCGCCAGGGTCGTGCTGAGCCCGTGCCAGGGCAGATCGACCACATGGCGGACCGTCCTCGGCGCCCCCGCTGTGGTGGGCATCTGCGCGTCCCCTCCCGCATCTCCGATCGGCGGCGTACGATCGCTCGTCGGGGGCAGGAAGGCGGCGTTGTCGTTGCATGCCGGTCTCACCACCGAGCCTATTGTGGGGATGCGCCATATGTCGCGACGTCTGGTCAGCCTGACCCTCGACACGTTGGAAGACGTTCCTCGCCCGTGCCGACAGTGCGTCTACTGGGAGCTCGATCCGGTCTCCGCGGACCGGGCCTGCGCCGCCGGCGACCCGGGCCTGGAGAAGGAGGCGTGGGTCTCCCAGACGCTGTTGGAGTGGGGCTCCTGCGGCAAGCTCGCGTACGTCGACGGCATGCCGGCCGGCTTCGTGATGTACGCCCCGCCCGCCTACGTGCCCCGTTCGATGGCGTTCCCGACCTCACCGGTCTCCGCCGACGCGGCGCTGCTGATGACCGCGAACGTGGTCGCCGCGTTCTCCGGCGGCGGGTTGGGTCGGATGCTGGTGCAGGGTGTCGCCCGGGATCTGACCAAGCGCGGGATCAAGGCCATCGAGGCGTTCGGTGACGCCAAGTTCGGTGACGCTGACGATCCGGCCGGCGGTTGCGTGGCCCCCGTCGACTTCTTCCTCTCCGTGGGCTTCAAGACCGTCCGTCCGCACCCGCGTTTCCCCCGGTTGCGCCTTGAGCTGCGGACGGCGCTGAGCTGGAAGTCCGACGTCGAGTACGCGCTGGAGAAGCTGCTCGGGTCGATGAGCCCGGAGACGCTGCTCCGGCCGGTACGTCCCGCCCCGGCCACCCGCTCCACCAGCAACGGCTGACCGCCGAATCCGGGTCAGTCGACGACGGTGCCGGCGGCCACGACGGCGCGCAGTTCGCTGACGTCGAGCGACCCGGTCGGGACGTCCCGTTCGATCGGGTAGTACATCCGCTGGACAGCGGCCACGATCGCCTCCACCACCCGGTCCCGAAACCGGGGGTCGACGAGCTGGGCACGGTCGGTCGGCGAGGTGAGATAGCCGACCTCCACCCGAACGGCGGGCATCCGCGTCAGTCTGAGCAACTCCCAGGTCTTGGCGTGCGTTCGGCAGTCCCGCAGCCCGGTGCGGGCGACGATCTCCCGCTGCACCAGACCGGCCAGGCGTTCACCGGTCGCCGAGGTCACCCCGTTGTCGGTGCCGTAGTGGTAGGTGGCGACACCCTCCGCTTCCGGGTTGCCGTGGCCGTCCAGGTGCAGCGAGATGAACACGTCGGCGCCGAGCGAGTTGGCGAGCAGAGCCCGGTCGGTGTCCGGCAGGCAACTGTCCGGCGCCGGGCCCCGGGTGAGCTGCACCCGCACCCCGGTGGCGGCGAGCCGCCCTTCCAGCCGACTGGCCAGGTCGTGCACCAGGTCCGCCTCCGTCCAGCGCAACGAGCCGTCGGGCACCACCATCCCGGGGTCGGTGCCCCCGTGCCCCGGGTCGATGACCACAGTCTTGCCGACCAGCGCCGGCCCGGACTGCCGGATCGCGTCGGATTCGCGGAGCCACTGCGGACGGCCACCGACCACCTTCCGGCCGATCCGCCGGAGTGCGTTCATGGTGTGCGGGCCGCAGGAGCCGTCCGGGGTGAGCCCGACCTCGCGCTGGAACTGGGCGACCGCCCGCGACGTCCGGACACCGTAGATGGCGTCCGCGCGGCCCACGTCGTACCCCATCTCCATCAGTCGCTCTTGCAACGACCGGACGTCCTCGCCGGTGAGTGGCTCGGGGACCGCGTGGTAGAGGGTGCGGGCGCCGAGCCGCCAGCGGGCGGCGTCCAGGGCGCGCCAGGTCTCCGCTCCGACCCGACCGTCCACGCTGAGCCCTCGCGACTGCTGGAACGCGCGGACCGCCCGCTCGGTGTCCAGGTCGAATTCGTCGGTCTGCGGGCCGGCGGCGGCGAGCAGTTCGAGGCCGGTCAGGATGGAACGGATCTCGGTGACCGCGGGTCCCCGGTCACCGGGTCGGATGGGACGCATGCCGGACCCCCTCTGCACGACACCTTGCTGGCCGGGTGGCCCAGGCTTGAGGCTATGCGCTCCGGGGCGGCGAGGTGGCGTGGCCAGCAAAAACGGCCGGGAAGACGCCGAACCCCGCACCCGGCGGGCGGGTACGGGGTTCGGTTGATGTCTCTGCTGGTCAGAGGGCCGATTCGATGAGCCGGACCAGCTCGCCCTTCGGCTTGGCGCCGGCGATCGACTGCACCGGCTGGCCGTTCTTGAAGACGGTGAGCGTCGGCACCGACATCACCCGGTAGGCCCGGGCGGTTTCCGGGTTCTCGTCGATGTTCAGCTTGACGATGGTGACCTGGTCACCCATCTCCCGGGCGATCTCCTCGAGCAGCGGCGACACCTTGCGGCACGGCCCGCACCACTCCGCCCAGAAGTCCACCAGCACCGGCTTGTCGGCCTGCAGCACGTCAGCGACGAAGCTCTTGTCGGTGACCGCCTTGGTTGTTCCCACTATGCCCCTCCTCCGGGATGTGTTCCTTGTTCAGCTGAGCGTCGCGATGAACCGCTCGGCGTCGAGCGCGGCGGCACAACCGGTGCCGGCCGCGGTGATCGCCTGACGGTAGGTGTGGTCGACCAGGTCACCGGCGGCGAAGACACCGGGCACGTTGGTGTGGGTGCTCGGGGCGTGGACCTTCACGTAGCCCTCGTCGTCCATCTCGACCTGACCACGGAAGAGTTCGCTGCGAGGGTCGTGACCGATGGCGACGAAGACGCCGGTCACGTCCAGCACCTTGGTGTCACCGGTGTGCACGTTGCGGACGCGTACCCCGGTGACCTTGCCGTCGTCGCCGAGGATCTCCTCGACGGTGCTGTTCCACTCGACCTTGATCTTCTCGTTGCTCAGCGCCCGGTCGACCATGATCTTGCTGGCCCGGAACGAGTCGCGCCGGTGGATGATGGTGACCGACTCCGCGAAGCGGGTGAGGAAGCTGGCCTCCTCCATCGCCGAGTCGCCGCCACCGACGACCACGATGTGCTGGTTGCGGAAGAAGAAGCCGTCACAGGTGGCGCAGGAGGAGACGCCGTGGCCGAGGAACTCCTGCTCGCCGGGCACGCCCAGCGGACGCCACGCCGAACCGGTGGAGAGGATGACGGCGCGCGCCCGGTAGGCGGTCTCGCCAACCCAGACGGTGCTCACCGCGCCGGAGCCGGCGTCGCCGGTGTCCACCAGCTCCACCCGGGTCACGTCGTCGGTGAGGAACTCGGCGCCGAACCGCTCGGCCTGCTTGCGCATGTTGTCCATCAGCTCGGGGCCGAGGATGCCGTCGGCGAAGCCGGGGAAGTTTTCCACCTCGGTCGTGGTCATCAACGCACCACCGGACTGCACGCCCTCAATGATCAGCGGCTTCAGGTTGGCGCGGGCGGCGTAGACCGCCGCCGTGTAGCCGGCCGGCCCGGAGCCGATGATGATCAGGTTGCGGACCTCGTCCACTGCCGTCTCCCGAGTTGTGTGTGTTCGGCGTCGGCGCGAGCACCGATGCTGATCCGAGGTGCCGACGCCTGGGTGGGGCCGGCAGCTGACTTCCAGAACGTCATCGTACGAACCGGGGATTCCCGAGCCGGGCATCCGGTGGGTCAGGTCACGTGTGCGGTCACCGTGCCATCAACAGTGGATTCACCCTACCCGCGCCGAATACCGGCTGTCCGAGCCGGACCCAGGCACTCCGCACTCCGGGCCGCTCACCCAGGCCCACCGGGCTCCGGTCGCATCGGTGAAACGAACGACGAGCGCCTGATCGCCCTGGAACCGCGCGTAGTCGACAGTCTCGACCACCAGTGGGGCCGAGCCGTGCTCCGTCGCGACGCTGGCCAGACACGAGGTGAGCGCGACCTCGTCGGTCAGCCGGGCCAGTTGGTCCGACCCGTCGGGAGAGGGACGGCGTTCGCCTTCGGCATCCACCTTCGGCCCCTCGCCCGGGGTGTCGCCCGTCGCCCGGCTGGCAGCCGACCTGCTCGGCGCGTCAGTGCCGTACGCGTCGCCGAGGGTCTGCGGGGTGTAGTTCGTACCACTGCGCAGTGCCGGCCCGGTGGTGCGGACCGCCCCGGCCCCCGCGACGCCCTCAGGCGCGCTGGCCGGGTGGTTCATGGCGTCGGTGCCGCCGGAGTCGTCCGCCGCGGGCATCGACAGCTGGTTGAGGCCCAGCGCGACGGCGATCACGGCGATCGCGGCGGCGGCCACTGGTGCCCCTCGGCGGGCCCAGCCGCGCTGGCGGCGGCCCGGCCCGGTGGACGCCGAACGCCCCGACCCGACCGGCGTGCGGACGGCCGGGCGCCGATCAACCTGCGCCGGTACGACGGACGGCGCCGTCGCGGCGCCATCGCCCTGATCGACAGCGGGTGCGTCCTCGGTCGAGGCGTCGTTCGAGAGCTTCGCCGAGGACAGAGCGGCCAGGAGACGGTCGCTGATCGCCGAGGGCATCTCCGGGGACGGCCCGGCCCACCGGGTCAGGTCCGACCGGACCGCGGTCACGGCAGGGGCCAGCATCGCGTACGCCTCGGCCCAGGACGGGTCCGCGGCAACCAGTTGGGCGACCTCGTCCTGCTGGGGGGTGCCCTGCAACGCCCCGCCGAGGTAGTCAGCGAGCAGGTCGGCGTCGACCCCCCGGAACCCCTCGGTCGTCACGTGTCCTCCTGGTTGGCGTCGCGCCGGTACCGACCCGACCCCGATCCGACGCCCTCCACCGGGCCGGGGTTCCCCAGCGTGACGCCGGGCACGCCGGTGACCGGGACGGCCTGGTTCGAAGGCGTCTTGACGGCGGCGGGGCGGAGGTGGCCGAGCAGCACGGCGAGCCGGGCCCGACCCCGGGCACACCTGCTCTTCACAGTGCCCTCGGCGACGCCGAGGATGCGGGCGACCTCGGCGACCGGATAGCCCTGCACGTCGACGAGCACCAGTGCGGCGCGTTGCTCGGGGGGCAACGCGGCGAGCGCCTCGCGGACCACCAGCACCGTGTCGTGGTCCGTTGCCGGCGCTGCCGGCTCCGACCCGCCGGTGCCGGCCTCAGCCCGGTTGCCGTCCGGCAACGGCACCGTGGGGTGCGCCTGCCGGCGTCGGATCCGGTCCAGGCAGGCGTTGACCACGATCCGGTGCAACCAGGTGGTGACGGCGGAGTCGCCGCGGAACCGGCCCGCCGCCCGATGCGCCGACAGCAGAGCGTCCTGAAGTGCGTCGGCCGCCTCCTCGCGGTCGCCGAGCGTCCGCAGGGCCACCGCCCACAGACGGTCGCGGTGCCGGCGGAACAGTTCGGCGAAGGCGTCCCGATCTCCGTCGACGTGCGCGCGCAACAGCTCCAGATCCGTGGCGGCGGCCCGCCCGCCCATCACCGCGTCCAGCGGATGCGGTGCCCGGATCGTAGCGCCCGGCTCACGACCCCTGGACCGTAATCTCCTGCACCCCCAGCTTGAAGCCACCCTCGGCCGGAGCCAGCTCGGTGATCCAGAACAGCAGGTACTGGTATTTCTGGTCGGCGTCGAAGCCGTTGAACGTCATCGTGGTGCCGTCGTGGTCCTCGAACGGCTGGCCGATGGCGGTCTTGTAGCTCGCCACCAACTGCTTGTCACCGCTGGAACTGGACGGCGGGTTGGTGGTGCCGGCGAGCAGTTGGGCGGACGCGTTGGTGGCCGACAGCACTGCCCGCACCGACTTGACGGTGTGCGGCTCGCCGAGGTCCAGCCAGACGCCCATGCCCTTCTTCAGGTTGCCGAAGTTGGGCCGGTCCCGGTAGGTCTCGGTCTCCCAGCCCTTGTCCTCGTCACCGTCGATGACCTTCTCGGCGCCGTCGACCTCACTGCGGTTCTTGCTGTCCGGGTCGATGATCCGGACGTTCTTCACGGTCAGCCCTCGCGTCGCCGCCGCGGCGGGGGTGGCGTTGCCGGCTGGCGGACTGGAGGTCGGTGCGGCGACCGGGTTGGACTGTGGGTCCTTGTCGTCGCCGCCCAGCGCGATGATCCCGATCAGCAGACCGACCAGGGCGACGGCCAGCAGGCCGGCGATGCCGACGGCGACCCTACGACCCCCGGCCGCGGCCAGCGGCGACGGCTCCTCCCCGGTTTCGGCGGCGAACCGCAGCGGCCCGCTGTTGTCGAGGTAGTGCTCCTCCTCGGCCGGAACGTCCAGTCGCGCCAACTCGGCGGCGAGCACGTCGGAGGAGGGCGGTGCGATCTCGGCGTCGAGCAGATCCATCGTCAGGTCGTCCAGGTACGCCGGAACGCCCGCCCGAACCTGGCGGGGTGCGGCGATGGCGCCTGCGGCGTCCCGAACGGCGTCCGGGATGGCGGCGCGGCCATGGCCGGCGGTGGCACCGTGCAGCGGCGCCTCCGCGTGCGGCCACGAACCGGTAAGTGCGAAGTAGAGGACCCCGCCGACCGCGCGGATGTCGTTTTCCTGGCTGTCGGCGCCGTCGGTACGGGCGTCGGCCAGGACCACCCGGCCCTCGTCGCTGATCATGACGGTGCCGGGGTGAACGTTGCCGTGCACCATGCCCGTGGCGTGCACAGCGGCAAGCGCACTCGCGACGGCGTTGCCGATGGCGGTGGCCCGAGCCGGGTCCAGGGGGCCGTCGCTCGCCAGATCCCGCATGGACTGCCCGTCGACCCACTCGCGCACCACGTACGCCCGGTCGGCCTCGTCGATCGCGTCGTAGACGCCCACCAGGTTGGGGTGGATGACCCGGCTCGCCGCGACGGCGGCCTGAAGCATCTCGGTGGCGGAATCGCCGCCCGGGTAACGCAGCACCACGGCAACGGGACGGCGCAGGATGACGTCGACCCCGCGCCAGACCAGCCGACCCGCGCTGTCGTTGTTGATGTGCTCAACCAGTTCGTACCGCTCGGCGAGGACTTCACCGGCCGTGGGAGCACCGAAGGTCATGACCGGAGGAGCGCTTTCGTCCGCCTCCTGACCCTCGCCGACCTGGGTCACCCGTCCTCCCTCGGTGATCGTGTCGATCGATGGACCCGAACTGCTGGGCATGTGGCTTCCCGCTCTGCCGTTGTAGGAACCGGCCGACCGGTGACGACGCCCAGCGTCGGCCCCTGCCGTACCCGTCGAGAGCGACCTTACCCGGGTTGCCCGTCTCTCCGACATGTCATCTTCCCGCCGTACCTGGCGGTGTTCCGGCAGTCGGCGAACTCGTCCGGTTACGACCGTTGTCAGCCACGTTGCTGGCACATGTACTAGCTAATCTACGGCTTCACCGCAAGTGACCGACGCCGGGGCTGGGCTGGCGTGGCGCTCGCGCTGCCTCGTACGTTCCCGCCGATCGGGTTGTCACCCTCAGCCGTACGGTTGGTTATCCACAGGCTGAAGCGGTGGTTGACCGGCGAATCGCGGGGTTATCCACAGGAGCGTCCCCAGCCTGGTGATCCGCAGTGACAGTCGGTATGGCTGCCAACTTGTTGTAATCGGATGCGGACGGTCAGCGACCGAGGCGGCGGCGGACCATCCCGACCACCTCGGTGATCTCCCCGATCTTCAGCAGCATTGCCAGACCCAGGTAGGTCCCACCGATCACCGCGCCACCGACCACCAACTGGAAGATCGCCTCCAGTCGGCTCGGAGTGTCGTCGCCGGGCAGCAGCTTCACCACCAGAAGGCCGACCACCGCCGAACCCAGCGCCGCGACCGCCACCCTGCCGCCGGTCCGCATGATCTCGCCGAGGCCGATTCGACCGATGCGCGGTCGAAGCAGCCAGGCGGAACCGATCGCGGCAGCCAGGTAGGAGACCGTGTTGCCGATCATCATGCCCGCGCCGGCGAAGCTCGCCGAGAAGGCGACGAACAGCACGATCTGCACCCCGATCCGGAGCGCCACCACCGGGATGTTGATGAGAGCCGGCGTACGGGTGTCGGGCAGCGCGTAGAACGCGAAGGTGAAGAGTTGGCTGACCGCGAACGGGACCAGCGCGAGGGCGGCGGCGAGCAGCACGACGGAGGTGGCCGTGGCATTGTCCTCGTTGAACGCGCCGAACCGGAACAGCGTGAACGCGATCGGGGTGGCGAGGACGGCGTAGCAGACCGCGATCGGGGCGAGGACCGCCGTGACAGTGCGGGTACCCCGGGAGAGGTCGGCGGCGAGGTCGGCGTACCGGCCGTCGGCGGCGGCGGCGCTCATCCGAGGCATCAGCGCCGTGATGATCGAGACGGCGATGATGCCGTGTGCGGTCATCAGCAGCAGGAACACGTTGTTGTAGATGAGCGGACCGGCGGCGTTCTCCTTGCCCGCTCGGTTCAGCAGGTTGAACAAGACGATCAGGCCGACCTGGCTCACCGCGACGTAGCAGATCATCCAGGCCCCGAGCCGGCCCAGCTCACGCAGCCCCAGCGCCCGGAAGTCGAAGCGGAGCTTCCAGCGGAAGCCGACCTTGCGCAGCGCCGGCAGCAGGCCCATCGCCTGGATGGCCACACCGAGCAGGGTGCCGCCGCCGATCAGCAGGATCCGCCCGGTGGTCATCTCTCCGGGCTTGACGATCTCCGCACCGAAGATCGCGATGTAGAGGCCGGCGGTGCCGATCACCACGAGGTTGTTGAGGATCGGTGCCCACATCGGGGCGGCAAAGTGGCCCCGGGTGTTGAGCACCGCGCTGATCAGCGCGCTCAACCCGGAGAAGAAGATCATCGGCAGCATCAGCCGGGCCAGGCCGGTGACCAGTTGCGAGTAGTCGCCGGTCGGATCGCCACTGCCGTACAGCCAGGTCAACCAGGAGGCGAACAGGACAGCGAGCAGCGCGGCGACCCCCAGCGCCAGCACCGCCAGGGTCAACAGCCGCTGGGCGTACGCCTGACCGCCGTCCACGTCGATCTTGCGACGACGTACCAGCACCGGGATCAGCACGCTGGTGAGGACGCCGCCGAGCAGGAACTCGTAGACCATGCCGGGCAGGATCTGCGCGGTCGTGTACGCGTCACCGACCAGCGCACCGCCGAGCGCCGCCGCGATCACCAGGTTGCGCAGGAAGCCCGTACCCCGGCTGACCAGGCTGCCGATCGCCATCACCGCACTGTTGGCCGCCGCGCTCGCCTCGCCCACCTGCTCCTGCGGCGGCGCTGTCGACTCCATTGCCGGCTGGTTCAGCGGCTCCGCGGAGATGAAGGTGGCGCCGTCCCCGGGACGGATGCCAGGGTCGCCATCGTTCGCGGCGTTGGCGCTGCGGTAGAGCCCGCCGCTCATCTCCAGCCTCCCAGGGGTACGTCGAGCCGGACACCGACCCGCACGCCACAGACCATAGTCAACCCCCACCCGTTACCCAGCGCCCGGCGGATCGGATCACACCCCGGCCCGATAAGCTGGCGATCCCATGTCCGAAGCCTCCGCTCCTCACGCCGCCGACCGCCGCGAACTCACCGCCGCGCAGCGCAACGCCGTCGCCGAACTGCTCCGGGTTTCGCCGGTCGCCGACGAGTTGGGCCGCCGCTTCGTCCGCGCCGGTCACGAGTTGCACCTGGTGGGCGGTTCGGTGCGCGACGCCCTGCTCGGTCGACTCGGGGACGACCTCGACTTCTGCACCGACGCGCACCCCGACGAGACTCTGCGGATCATCAAGGGCTGGGCCGAGTCGATCTGGGAGACCGGCCGCGAGTTCGGCACCATCGGCGCTCAACGCGACGGCCTACGGCTGGAGATCACCACCTTCCGTGCGGAGTCGTACGACCAGGTCAGCCGCAACCCGGTGGTGGTGTACGGCACCAGCCTCGACGAGGACCTGAAGCGGCGCGACTTCACGATCAACGCGATGGCGGTCAGCCTGCCCGACCACCGGTTCACCGACCCGCACGGCGGGCTGGACGACCTCTCGGCCAAGGTGATCCGTACCCCGAGCACGCCTGGTGAGTCGTTCGGCGACGACCCGCTGCGGATGCTGCGGGCCGCCCGGTTCGCCGCGCAGTTGCGTTTCGCTGTGCACTCGGATGTGCACCTGGCGATGACCGAGATGGCCGCCGACCTGGACCGGATCACCGCCGAGCGGATCCGCGACGAGTTCACCAAGCTGCTCTGCGGCGCGGACCCGATCACCGGGCTGCGGTTGCTCGTCGACACCGGGCTCGCCGAGCGGTTCCTGCCGGAGCTGACCGGGCTGAAGCTGGAGATCGACGAGCACGCCCAGCACAAGGACGTCTACGAGCACACGTTGACTGTCGTCGAGAACGCGGTCTCCTACGAGGAGGACGGCTGCGACTTCATCCTGCGCATGGCCGCCCTCCTGCACGATGCGGGCAAGCCGGCGACGAAGGCGGTCGGGTCCGACGGCCGGGTCAGCTTCCACCACCACGAGGTGGTCGGTGCCCGGCTGACCAAGGCCCGGATGAAGGCGATGCGGTACCCGAAGGAGGTCACCGCGAAGGTGACCGCGCTCGTCGCGCTGCACCTGCGTTTCTACGGGTACGGCCGGGGCGAGTGGACCGACTCGGCGGTGCGCCGCTACGTCGCCGACGCCGGTGACCTGCTGCCCCGCCTGCACAAGCTGACCCGCTCGGACTGCACGACCCGCAACCGCCGCAAGGCCGCCCAGCTCGCGGCCGACTACGACGCGCTGGAGGATCGGATCGCCCGGATCGAGGCCGAGGAGGACCTGGCACGGGTCCGACCCGACCTGGACGGTAACGCGATCATGGAGTTGCTCGGCGTACCGCCGGGGCCGGTGGTCGGGCGGGCGTGGAAGCACCTCAAGGAACAGCGCCTCGAACACGGCCCACTGGACCGCGACGCCGCCGAGGCGGAACTCCTCCGCTGGGCCCGCACCGAAAACCTGCTCCCCGAATAACCCCGACCCCGGCGCCCTCACCCCACCCCCCGCCCGCGCGATCTCGCACTTTCTGCTGCGACATAGAGCGCTAAAGCCTCCATATCGACAACCGAAGGTGCAAGATCGACGCCGGGCAGCGGGTGGGGTGAGCGGGGTAGGGCGGGCGTTCTGGATCAGCGGGTTTCTACGGCTGTTGTGCCGTTGGTGGTTGGGGTGGACGCGGAGCCGAGGCGGGCCAGCAGGCCGGGAAGGTCGATCCCGGTGAGGTCGCTGCCGAGTTGGAGGCCCTGCGCCACGTTGCCGGCCACTGACCTGGTGAGCGACGACGCGCCGTCGGTGGAGATGACCGTCATCTTGTCGATCGCTCCGATCGGAGCGCTGGCCGCCTCGACGACCTGCGGTAGCACCTTGACCAGCAGGTCCAGGACGGCCGCCTCGCCGTACGCGGCGAACGCCTCGGCCTTGCGCGCCATCGCGTCCGCCTCGGCCTCACCCTTCGCGAGGATGGCCGCGGCCTCGGCCTGACCTTCCCGCTCCACCGCCTCGGCGATGGCGGAACGCCGCCGCTGCTCGGCCTCGCCTTCCTTGGCGCCCTCGATGGCGTTGGCCTCGGCGAGCGCGGCCCGCCGGGCCCGCTCACCCTCACCGGTCAGTCGGGCCTGCTCGGCGGAGGCCTGCGCGGCGGCGATGACCGACTGGCGCTGCGCGTCGGCGTGCAGCACTGCAGCGTTGCGGGACGCTTCGGCTTCCTGCTCCACCTTGTACCGGGCCGCGTCGGCGGGCTTGCGAACCTCGGTGTCGAGTTGGCGCTGCTTGAGTTCGGCGTTGCGCTCGGCCACCTTCTGCTGCTCGGAGAGGATCGCCTGGTCCCGCTCTGCCTGGGCGAGTGGTCCGGCTGCTGCGGACCTCGCCTTGGCCGCGTCGATCTCGGCCTGGATACCGGCCTGCTTGAGGGCCAGGTTGCGGTTCGCCTCGGCGATGGCCTCCTCGGCGAGCAGGCGCTCCTGTTCGGCCTGCTGCCGGGCCCGCGCCTCGGCGATCGCCGCGTCCTTGAGCACGCGGGCGGCCTCAGGTCGGCCCAGGTCCTGAAGGTAGGAGCCTTCGGCGAGGATGTCCTGGAGTTGGAAGGTGTCCAGCACGAGACCCTGGTTGGTCATCGAGTGTTCGGCCTCCTCGGCGACCGCGCTGGCGAACGCCGCCCGGTCCCGGATGACCTCCTCGACGGTGAGCCGACCGACGATCGAGCGCAGCGCGCCGGCCAGCACCTCGCGGGTGAAGTTGTCGATCTCGTCCTGCTGGTGCAGGAACCGTTGTGCGGCGGCCCGGATCGCGTCCTCGGTGCCGCCGACCTTGACGATCGCCACGCCGTGCAGGTCGGCGCGGATGCCCTGCTTGCTCACGGCGCCCCGGATGCCGACGTCGATCCGGCGGCTGGACAGGTCGAGCGACTGGAGCTTCTGCACCACCGGCAGCACGAACACCGAGGCGCCCAGCACTACCTTCTGCCCAGAGTTGTCGGTGGACCGCCCACCGTCGGCGGTCTGCGTGGTGCGGCCCTTGCGACCGGTGACGATGAACGCCTCGTTCGGGCCGGCCACCTTGATCCGGGAGAGCACGAAGAGCACCAGGATCAGCGCGAGGAGGACCGCGCCGCCGATGGCGATGAGTAGGGCCATATAAGAGTCCCGTCTGTGAGGGGGGGTCAGTAGGTCTCGACGTGGACACTCGTCTCGCTGAGCGCCTGCACGACGAAGACCTGGGCGCCGATGGGGATCGGCTGGTCCGCGCGGGCGCTGAGCTTCACCGGTTGGCCGGCGAGGCGAACGCGGACCTCGCCGTACCCGTTGGCCGGCACCGGCGTGACGACCAGGCCCAGCGCGCCGACCAGGTCGTCACGGGTGGGGGTGGGGTCGGTGCGCATGTTCCGTGCCGCCCGGCTGAGCCGGGACGCCAACCAGCCGGTGGGCACTGCCGCGAGCACGCCGCCGGCCACCGCCCCGACGAGCATGCCGGGGGTACGCGCACCGAGTAGTTCGTTGACGATGGCGGCGCCGAACCCGAACGCCCCGGCGAAGCCGGCGACCGTCTCGATCGAGATCGGCCCGTCCACGTCGGCGTGCCCGAACTGGAGCAGTTCGGTGCCGAGCAGGGCGAGCGCGAGCACGCCGATGCCTGCCGCGCCGATGATCAGGAAGATGAGCGTCCCCGTTGCCACGACCTGCACGGTATCGACATGACGCAACGTTCGGCGGTGCCGCTGGACGTGGGATTGATCTTCCTCTGGTGTCGGTAGCCGGGCTGGCGAAAGTGTTCGCACCGGGGAGAATGGATGGATGCGCTGGACTGTGCTCGACTCGCCGATCGGTGAGTTCTCCGTCGCCACCGACGGCACGAGTGTGTGCGGGGCCCACTTCGGCCGGGTGGACGCGGCGGCCGACGGGCCCGGCGACGCGTTGTCCCGGCAGGCCGTCGACGAGCTGCGGGCGTACTTCGCCGGCGAGCTGACGGCGTTCACAGTGCCTGTGGCAGCGCCACGGGGGTCGGAGTTCGAGCGGGCGGTCTGGCGGGAGATGACCCGGATCCCCTACGGCGGGACGCTGACGTACGGCGAGGTGGCGAAGATCGTTGGCGATCCGGGGGCGGCCCGGGCGGTCGGGGTGGCCTGCAACCGCAACCCGGTGCCGGTGCTCGTGCCCTGCCATCGGATCGTCGGCGCGGGCGCGAAGTTGGTCGGCTTCGGTGGTGGCCTGGACCGCAAGGTGACGTTGTTGGAGTTGGAGGCCGGTGTCGCCCTGCGGCTCGCCTGGTCGGGAGCATGACGGCCGGAGCGTCGTTCGCCGGCCGCACCCGGGACGTTGGTGCATGAATTCGGCCGATCGGTCGATGTGGATTTTCTGCCACAACAGCGACTATCGATCGTCAATGCACCAACAAGTTCGGGGGATTTGTGACCGAGAACCAGGACAAGACCGTCGACCGCCGCCGTCTCCTGCGCCGGGCGGGCACCGTCGCCGCCGGCGTCGCAGGTAGCACTGTGGTGGGCGCTGCCGTCGCCGGACCGGCCCAGGCCGCACCCGGCGACCCGGTGCTTCAGGGCCGCGCCAACAACGTCGCCGCCGCCGCCACCACGAGCCTCACCAGCACCGCGGCCGGGCCGACGCTGCAACTGGCGAACCCGGCCATCGTCAGCGAGAACGGGCTGGACCTTGCCCGGCCGTCGCTGCAGCTCGCACCGAGCGGCGACTACCTGCACCAGGATTCCGCTACCGGCTCCATCGGCATGGACAACTACGGCAACCTCCAGGTGGTCGCCGCGGAATACAACGGCGAAGCCATCGTCGACTACGTCCACACGAGTGGTAACGCGAACCGGATCGTGCCGATCATGCCGCAGCGGGTCATCGACACCCGGTCGGCAGCGGGGCGCGAGCGGATCGTCAACCGCTCGTCGACCACCCTGGACAGCACGGGCCGCCTGCGCGAGGGGCAGACCATCCACCTCGACCTGACCGATTTCGTCTTCTTCGGTGACGCGGTGTTCGGCAACATCACTGTGACGACCACCGCCGCCCCGGGTTTCGCGCGGGTCTTCCCGTACGGCGCCGGACCGATCAGCGTCTCGACGATCAACTTCCAGGCCAACCAGTCGCTGTCGAACGCCTTCATGACCGGCATCGGCTTCGACGCGGACTACATCTCCGTCTTCGCGAACAAGACCACCCACATCATCCTCGACGTGGTGGCTTTCGTGATCGGTATCGGCGCCGTCAACCCGGCGTACCTGCCGCTCTCGGCCGGGGCGGGAGCGCGTACCACCGAGTCGCTCGCCGACCGCACGGCGCGGCGTGCCGCCAAGGCGAAGCAGGATTCGCCGAGCTGGAAGTGACCCGCTCGCCGTACCTGACGGCGAGGCACTGAACGCGGCGAAGGGCCGGGTCCGCATGGGGACCCGGCCCTTCGGCCTGCTTGCTGATGTCGTCAGCGCGTCAGCGCGTGACCTCACCGGCGATGAACTCCTCGACGGCCTGGTGGGCGTCGTGGTCGGCGTACTGCACCGGCGGGGACTTCATGAAGTACGACGAGGCCGACAGGATCGGGCCGCCGATCTTCCGGTCCAGGGCGATCTTCGCGGCCCGGACCGCGTCGATGATGACGCCGGCCGAGTTCGGCGAATCCCACACCTCGAGCTTGAGCTCGGCCATGAGCGGGGTGTCGCCGAACGAGCGGCCCTCCAGGCGGATGTACGCCCACTTGCGGTCGTCCAGCCACGGCACGTGGTCGGACGGGCCGATGTGCACGTCGCTCTTGCTCATCTCGTGCGGGATCTGCGAGGTGACCGACTGGGTCTTCGAGATCTTCTTCGAGACGAGCCGCTTGCGCTCGAGCATGTTCATGAAGTCCATGTTGCCGCCGAAGTTGAGCTGGTACGTGCGCAGCAGCTCGACGCCACGGTCCTCGAAGAGCTTCGCGAGGGCGCGGTGCACGATGGTGGCGCCGACCTGGCTCTTGATGTCGTCACCGACGATCGGCAGGCCCGCGTCGGTGAACTTCTGGGCCCACTCCGGGTTGGAGGCGATGAAGACCGGCAGGGCGTTGACGAACGCGCAGCCGGCGTCGATCGCTGCCTGGGCGTAGAACTTGGCGGCCTGCTCGGAGCCGACCGGGAGGTAGCAGACGACGACGTCGACCTGCGCGTCGCGCAGCGTCTGCGCCACGTCGACCGGGGTGGCGTCGGACTCCTCGACGATCTCGCGGTAGTACTCGCCCAGACCGTCGAAGGTCGGGCCGCGCTGCACGGTGACACCGGTCGGCGGCACGTCGCAGAGCTTGATGGTGTTGTTCTCGCTGGCGACGATCGCCTCCGAGAGGTCCATGCCCACCTTCTTGGCGTCCACGTCGAATGCCGCGACGAACTCCACGGCGTTGACGTGGTATTCGCCGAAGGCGACGTGCATGAGACCCGGGACGCGGTCGTTCGGGTTGGCGTTCCGGTAGTACTCGACGCCCTGAACCAGGGACGAGGCGCAGTTACCCACACCGACGATGGCGACGCGGACGGAGCCCATAGCGTCTGCCTCCTTCTTTTCTGTCACGGCCGCTCATTCCTGGTCTCTCCAGGCGGAGGCGGGCTGTTGTCTTCTCGTCGGCCGCCGGCTGTCCCGATGTTCGGGACCGTCGGGGCTCGGCCGGAGCGCTCGTTGGCGATGAGCTCCTCCAGCCAGCGGACCTCGCGCTCACAGGCATCAAGGCCGTGGCGCTGCAGTTCCAGCGTGTAAGCGTCGAGGCGCTCGGCCGCCCGGCCCAGCACGTCACGAAGCCCTTCGCGACGCTCCTCGATCTTGCGGCGGCGACCCTCCAGAATGCGCAGTCGGGTCGCCTGGTCGGTCCGGGCGAAGAACGCGAAGTGCACCCCGAAGCCCGTGTCGTCGTACGTCTCGGGCCCCGCCTGTGCGATCAGTTGGGCGAAGCGTTCCTTGCCCTCCGCGGTGATTTTGTAGACCACCCGACCTCGTCGGCTGGTCAGCGCGGGAACCTCCTCGGCAGTGGCGGATGTCTCAGCAGCTTCGGTGATCCATCCCGCCGCCTGGAGCCTGCGTAGCGTGGGATAGAGCGAGCCGTAGCTGATCGCCGCCCGGATCGCGCCGAGTTTGGCGGTCAGCTCCTTGCGCAGCTCGTAGCCGTGCATCGGAGACTCCTGCAGGAGGCCGAGGATGGCGAATTCGAGCACTGGCCACCCTCTCTTTACCCTCCGGCGTAAAGCGGTAACCGCCGCGATGTATCGGACCGATACATCGCACGTTAGCGGGTCGAGCAGGCCAGGGCAAACCCCCGTTCCGGGATGTCGCCGTCACGGATTGTGAGCGTGGTCGCCTGGTCGGGCCGGACCGCGTACCCTTCTCCGCATGCGTACGCAGCGCCAGGTCGTCGACTACTCGCTTCAGAAGCGAGCAGTGCTGCGTGAGCTCCTGGCCGGCCGAGTGGGCACGTACGACGTCTGCGACGCATCGCCGTACCTGAAGAACGCCGCTCGGTTCCACGGCGAGCCGACCGATCGGCGCTGCCCCATCTGCCGCAGCGAAAACCTGACCCTCGTCCACTACATTTACGGTGACGAACTCAAGCAGTCCGCCGGCCAGGCCCGGACACTTACCGAGTTGCCAGTGCTGGCGATGACGCTGCGTGAGTTCCAGGTCTTCGTGGTGGAGGTGTGCCTCGGCTGTGACTGGAACCATCTCGTCGAGCAGTACCTGCTCGGCCGGGACGGCCTGACCGGTGACAGCGAGGGCATCAGCGAGCAGGACGCGGCGGGCGCCGAAGGTGGCGGTCGGCGGAGGCGAGAGGCGCAACGGTGATCTCAGCTGGTTGGACCGGCCTCGGGGCCGTAGACGAAGCCCGAGACGGTCGACCGCTTGTTGGTCCGATTGGCCCGATTGATACGGCAATGACCCCCGTCACCCGGCACCCCCGTGCCGGCGTCCCGGGTGAAGCAACTCACGGCAACCCGGTGGCGGCGCAGCCGCGTCCCACCGCGACCGGCAGGGTGTGAGGAATGAACTCGTACGGCGATCCCAGTTCTGCGCGCGGACGGACCCCGCACACGGGTCCAGACGGTGACCCCGGACCGGGCGCGGACGACGCGTACCGCCGACCCGGCGGTGACTCCGGCGGGAGCGGCTGGTCGGCCCCGGAGGGCGGCACCGCAACTCCGGGTCGCGCCTCGGTGACGCCACGGGCCGCCGGCGGTCGTGCCACTGTCGGCGGGTCGGCCTCGGTCCCGCCACGTGGCGGTGCGGCCGCCGGGTCCGCCTCGGTGGGCGCGGCAGCGACCGGCCGGGCCGGACGGGCCTCGGTGCCGGTGTCGCCGGCACCGGCGGTGGCCGCCGGCCGCGCCGGCACCGGTCGGGCCTCGGTTCCCGTCTCCCCCGCGCCGGGCGCACCGGCAGGTCGGGCCGCCGTCGGTGCCGCCGCCGTCGGTGCGGCCTCGGTCGGCACCGCCTCCGCGGGCCGGGCCAGCGTCGGCTCCGCCTCGGTCGGTGGTCGCGCGGCGGTCGCCAGGGCGAGCGTCTCACCGGTTTCCGGTGGGCCGGGCGGTCCCGGTGGGCCGGGCGGACCGGGTGGTCCCGGTCGGGGCGGTCGTGGTCCGGGTGACTCGGGCGCCGCCGCGGCGCGGGCGAAGAAGCGCAAGCGGATGAACCTGCTGATCGCGGGTTTCGCCGTCTTCATCATGCTCGCCGGCCTCGGTGTGGTGACCTTCACCTACTACTCGACGAGCGTGGTGCTGCCACAGTCGCTGCCCCTGCCGCTCTCCACCACCGTCTACGCGAACGACAACAAGACGATCGTGGCCAAGCTCGGCGAAGAGAACCGGCAGTTAATCAAGATCACCGACATGCCGCAGCACGTGCGGGATGCGGTGGCGGCGGCCGAGGACCGGAACTTCTACGACCACTCGGGTGTGGACTACAAGGGCATCGCCCGCGCCGCCTGGAACAACGTCTCGGGCGGCGACAAGCAGGGTGCCTCGACCATCACCCAGCAGTACGCGCGTAACGCCTACGAGAACCTCAAGGACGACAGCTACGCCCGGAAGGTCAAGGAAGCGATGTTCGCCTCCAAGCTGAACGACGAGTTCACCAAAGACCAGATCATGGAGCACTACCTCAACGTGATCTATTTTGGTCGCGGGGCGTACGGCATCCAGGCGGCGGCACAGACCTACTTCAACGTCGACGCCAAGAAGTTGACAGTGGCGCAGGGCGCCGTCCTCGCCGCGCTGATCCGGCAGCCCGAGCCGAGCGCCACCCACCAGGGTTACGACCCGGCGATCAACCCCGAGGAAGCCCAGGCCCGCTGGCAGTACGTCATCGACGGCATGGCCAAGAAGGGTTGGCTCGACCAGCCGAACCGGCCGCAGCGACCCACCGAGTACCCGAAGGTGGCGGCCCCGAAGAAGGGTGGCTCCGGGTTCGGCGTCGACAGCCCTCGAGGCAACGTGATCAATTACGTTCGCCAGGAAATGGACCGGATGGGCCTCTGCACCGACAGCGGCGCGACCGGCAAGGTCAGCTGCGTCGAGGCCCTGCGCGTCGGCGGCTACCGGATCCAGACCACCATCGACCCCAAGCTCCAAGCCGCCGCCGAGAACACGGCGATGCAGTCGAAGAAGGGCTCCGAGCTCAACGACCAGCCGAAGAACCTGATGGCGGCGGTGGTCTCGATCGACCCGAAGAAGGGCCGCGTGCTCGCCTACTACGGCGGTGACAGCGGTGCCGACTTCGACTACGCCGGCAAGAACACCGACAGGAACGGTGACCTGACCGGTGGGCACCAGCCGGGCTCGTCGATGAAGGTGTACACGCTGGCCGCCGCCATCGAGGCCGGCATCTCGGTCAAGTCGCACTGGGACGCGACGCCGTTCAAACCGGAGGGCACCGACGTCGAGATCGGCAACGCCAACCGAGGCGCCGGCAAGTGCGGCAAGTGGTGCACGCTCGAAGAGTCGACGATCCAGTCGTACAACGTGCCCTTCTACTGGGTCACCGACGAGATCGGCCCCGAGAAGGTCGTCGACATGGCCCGCAAGGCCGGTGTGACCACCATGTGGGGTGTCGATCCGCCGCAGGCCTTCGACCTGGCGAAGAAGGGGAAGAACCCGTTCGACAACTGGACCGGTTTCGGTAAGTACCCGATCACCGTCTTCGACCACGCCAACGCCATGGCCACCTTCGCCAACGACGGCAAGTACATTCCGGCGCACTTCGTCATCAAGGTCGAGCAGCAGGACAAGGAAACCGGCAAGTGGAAGGTCGTCGGCAGCGAGAGCATCAAGCCTCAGCAGCGGATCCCCAAGAAGGTCACCGACGAGGTCACCGGCGTCCTGAAGCAGATCCCCAAGCCGAACAGCCTCTCCCTGGATGACGGCCGGCAGGCCGCCGGCAAGACCGGCACCTGGGAGTACGACAACAAGGACAACGCCCACGCGTGGATGGTGGGCTACACCCCGCAGATCGCCACGGCGGTCTGGGTGGGCAGCCGGGATCCGAAGAAGCCGAAGATCCGCCTCACCAGCGGCAAGCCCATCGGCGGTTCGACGCTCCCCGGCCCCATCTGGGAGAAGTACATGAACACCGCCCTCAACGGGCAGGAAGAGATCTCCCTGCCCAGCATCACCGGCGAGGGTGACGTCACGAAGGGCAACGGCAAGCAGCCGCCGGCACCGCCGCCGCCCAACCCGGGCGGTCAGCCCGGCCAGGGCACCCCCTGTAACCCGCTGATCGACCTGCTCTGCAACCCCGGCGGCAACAACCCCGGCGGTAACCCGGGGGGCAATCCCGGCGGCAACCCGGGCGGCAACCCTGGCGGTAACCCCGGGGGCAATCCCGGCGGAGGCGGCACAGGTGGTGGAGGGCTGACGCCCGGCCTGCCACCCAACCGCGACTGAGCCACCACAAGCGCGCGACGCCGCCGCCGGCCGGACGACACGTCCCGGCCGGCGGCGGCGTTTTCGTACCCGGAACTCCGCGCCGTGACGGGACGGGCAGCCCTCTCGTACGGCAGGATGCCTCTTCATGAGCACCCAGTCGACGCCCGGCATCGACGACGCCGGAACCACCGATCACCCGTCCCGCTCCGACGGGTTCGTCCGCGGCATCTCCAGCGTCATCGGCGGGCCGCTGGGCGACCACGCGACAGCGCTGAACCGACCGGCCGGTCAGGAGCGTCGCTTCTGGACGGCCGTACGGATCGTGCTGGCGCTGGCGTGCCTCACGCTCGCCCTGCACTGGGTGCAGAAGTCGCCCTGCCAGGACGGCGCCTGGCAGAACAACGTGCAGTACACCCGGTTCTGCTACACCGACGTCCTCGCCCTGTACTACGCCGAAGGTCTCAACGAGGGCAAGGTGCCCTACCGTGACCACCCGGTCGAGTACCCGGTGCTGACCGGCTATTTCATGGGGGCGCTGGGCCTGCCGGTGCACGCCATCGGTGACGGCGACCCGAGCATCAACCAGGGCCAGTGGTTCTACAACCTCAACGCGCTGGTGCTGGGTGCCCTCGCGGTGGCCACTGTGGCGGTGATCCTGGCGTTGCGCCGACGACGACCCTGGGACGCGGCGCTGTTCGCACTGGCGCCGGCGCTGGTGCTCACCGCCACCGTCAACTGGGATCTGCTCGCCATCGGGCTGGCCGCCTTCGGCCTGCTGGCCTGGGCTCGTAGACACCCGGCGCTGGCCGGGGTGCTGCTCGGGTTGGCCGGGGCGGCGAAACTCTGGCCACTGTTCCTGCTCGGACCGATCCTCATCCTGGCGCTACGGGCCGACCGGGTCCGGGCCGCGCTCGTCGCCATCGGTACGGCTGTCGCGGCAGTGGTGCTGGTGAACCTGCCGGCCGCGCGGGCGTACCCGGAGAACTGGGACCGGTTCTTCGAGTTGAACACCACCCGGCCGATCGACTGGGGCACCTTCTGGTACATCGGGCGCTACCTGGACGGCAAGGTCGGCAACGACCCGGCCCAGCTCGGGCCGTTCGAGTGGCTGAACGCGAACATCCCGACCCTCAACACCCTGTCGTACGCGCTGTTCGGGCTGGCGTGCCTGGGCGTGGCCGTGCTGGCGCTGCGGGCACCGCGCCGACCGCGGTTGGCGCAGCTCGGCTTCCTGGTGGTGGCGGCGTTCCTCATCTTCAGCAAGGTCTGGTCGCAGCAGTTCGTGCTGTGGCTGCTCCCGCTCGTGGTGCTGGCCCGGCCGAAGTGGGGCGCGTTCCTGGCCTGGCAGATAGCCGAGGTCTGCTACTTCGTCGCCTTCTACGGGGAGCTGCTCGGCGCGGCAACCAGCAAGCCGGTCTTCCCGGAGGGGGTGTTCGTGCTGGCCTCCACGCTGCGACTGGTCACAGTGGTGGTGCTCTGCGTGTTCGTCGTCAAGGAGATCCTGCACCCGGAGCAGGACGCGGTGCGGGCCACCTACCCGGACGACCCGGACGGCGGGGTTCTCGACGGCGCACCGGACGCCCCGTGGGTCGACCGCTGGCGCCGCCCCACGACGAACAGCGAACAAGCACCCGTACCGGTGCCCACGACCTGACCCCAAGGCCGACCGCGGCCGGCACCACGTCAGGGTTTCGGGGGAGCCCGACCGGCGCAGGGATCAAGCCTGACCGCCCGGAGTCGGGCGGGCTCCCCCGAAAACCCGCCCTAGAGAGCAGCCGCGACGAGCCGCCAGAGCTTCACAGGCGATAGACGACAGCGTCGCCGACGTCCTGCCGGCTGATCCCGAGCGACTCGACCGGAGCGTCGATGCTGATCTCCCACGGGGTGCCGTCCACCTGGCCGCGCAGCAGCACCACAGTTCGGACGCCGAGCGTGCGCAGGTAGTCGACGCTCGTCTGGTCCGGGAACGCCTGGCTCACCCGACGGACGTCGTCGAGCTGACGCGGCGTGAAGCCGCTCCCGCCGTTGACCACGTCGGGGAACCCGTCGGTCGACCAGAGCATCACGTGCTGGTCCAGGCTCTGATTGCTGGGCAGCACCAGCAGCGGCCCCTGCACCGACCGCATCGCCGCCGGTTCGGTCGGCACCACCGGATGCGGGGTGGTGTTCAGGCCCTCGACGGCGACCAGCAGCAGCGGCAGCAGGGTGGCCATCCGCAGCCACGGCCCGGGCCACGACGGGATCCGTTGCGCTGTCAACTCACGGACCCGGTCGGTGAGCGCGGTGACCGTACCGGCCGCGAGCAGGCCGAGCAGCAACGTGGTCCAGAGCATCAACCGCCCGGGGGTACGCAGCCCACTCCAGCCCGGCAGATGCTCGAAGAGCGGCACATAGGTGAACGTGCCGTCGAAGAAACGGGTGCCCATCGCGAAGGCCATCGTCACCAGCACCCCGGCGAGCAGCAGCAGTCGGTGCCGCAACCGCCAGACCGAGAAGAACAACCCGCCCGCGGCCAGCGCGTAGAGCACGAAGCCCGGCAGCAGGGTCATCTCCGGGTGCCACGGCAGTGCCGCCCGCGCCCCCTCGTGCAACCCACCCCAGATTCGCGACTCCGCGGGTGCCGTCACGAAGCCCGTCGCCGGCGGCGAGAAGAGGCTGATGTCGCCGATGGTGCGTTCGGCGTACGGGTGCAGCTCGGTGACCTTGAAGAACGGCACCGCCATCAGCAGACCGACACCGGCGAACAAAAGCCCACCGAGCACGTCGGCGGCGAACAGACGCCTACCGAACGGCACAGCCTGCCCGGTGCGCAGCCGCCGCGCGAAGAAGAGCACGGCAGCGATCAACACTGCGCAAGCCAGGAAGTACGCGAAGGGCAGCCCGATGCCGAAGCCGAGGCTGAGCTGCCAGGCCGCCACCAGCCAGCCCGCGTAGACCCAACCGTCATGCCGGCGCTCCGGCCGGTAGCCGTGTCGGAGGGACCACCCGTGCCCGCGTGCCAACATCGCCAGCGCCAGCGGGATCCCCCCGTTGGAGAGCACGTGCAGGTGCCCGGCCTGAGCCAGCAGCCACGGCGCGTAGGTGTAACTCACCCCGGCGACCGCTCCACCGATCCGGCCGGCCCCGAGCTGTCGGGCCAGCGCGTACGCCCCGAACGTGGCGAGCGCGTGCGCCAGCACGAACATGATGTTGTAGCGCAGCACGGCGTCCTCGAGACCGCTGCCGAGCATCCCGGCCGGGGCGTAACCGAGCAGTGTGTCGGAGAACGCGAAGCTCCACAGCTCGGGGAAGAACGTGTTCGACTGCCACAGGCGCGCCGGGTCGGCCAGCAGGATGTGCCCGGACCAGGCCATCTGCCAAGCCTGCAGGCTCGGGTCCCAGTAGTCCTGAGGCAGCGTGTAACGCGGATAGCGCAGCGTCGGCCAGGTCATCAGCACGGCCAACGCCAGCGAGCAGAGGGCGGCCAGCGTCCATTGGTGGATCAGGAACCGACCGACGACTCGGCCCACCCGAGTGACGATGGAGGGCCGCGGCTCCGGCGCGGAGGCGAACGCCTCCCACCGCTCCGGACCGACCGGCTTCGCCTCGCCGTCGACCTTGTCCGTGCCGTCGGCGTCACCGGCCTTCGCGTCCTTGGTGGTGCCGCCGTCCTTGGCCGGTCCGCTCTCCTTGGCCGCGCTATCCGCCGGCCCGCTGTCTTTGGCCGCGTCGCCTTCTTTGGCCGCGTCGCTTTCCTTGGCCGCGTCGGTGTCCTTGGCGGCGTCGCTGTTCTTGGTTGCTTCGCCGTCCTTGGTAGTGCTGTCGACGGCTGCGGTGCCGCCCTCGGTGGCCTTCTGCGTGGTTGCGGCCTTCTGCGCGACCCCAACGGCCTGTTCGGCTGTGGGTGTCGGCGTGGCTCTGGTGCCCTGCTTGTCGCCGCGCCGGGGCGCGTCCTTGCCGGGACCGCTCGTCGCGAGGTCGGCCTCAGGGTTGCCGTTCGCGGCAGCCCTGGTCGTCGAGCCGTCGCCAGTCGACTGTTGGTTCGGGGTGGTCACGGCGGAGGGCTTGTCAGCGGTGCGATCCGGCTGGGCGGGGGTCCCCGCCGGGGCCGTGCTGGCGGGCCGGCTCTCGGCGCCCGCGCCAATGGGGGTGGGCCGGACGTTGCCGGTCCCGGGCTGTCCGCTCGTCATGCCGCCCGGCTCTCCGCTCCGAGTTGCCCACGCAGAAAGTCGATGTCGGCGGCCTGGCCGGTCACCCCGCCCGGTGTCTCGACGACCACCGGCGCGTCGGCCGCCCGGATCACCGCCACCACCAGCTCCGGGTCGATCGTCCCGCCGCCCAGGTTGTCGTGCCGGTCCTGGCCGGAGTTGAACGCGCCCTTGGAGTTGTTGGCGTGCACCAGGTCGATCCGCCCGGTGATCGCCTTGACCCGGTCGACCAGGCCGAGCAGTTCCTCGCCGCCCGCGTACGCGTGGCAGGTGTCGAGGCAGAAGCCGACCTCGTAGTCACCGATGGCGTCCCAGAGACGGGCGAGCGCGTCCAGCCGTCGGGCGCACGCGTTGTCGCCGCCGGCGGTGTTCTCGATCAGGACCGGTACGCCGAAGCCGCCGGAGTCCGCCGCGTACGCGAAGGTCTTGCGCCAGTTGTCGAAGCCCACGGCCAGGTCGTCGCCGACGTTCACGTGCCCGCCGTGCACGATCAGGCCCTTGGCGCCGATGGCGGCGGCTGCGGTGGCGTGCCCGAGCAGCAGCTTGCGGCTCGGGATCCGGATGCGGTTGTTGAGGGTGGCGACGTTCAGGACGTACGGCGCGTGCACGTAGAGGTCGACCTCGGCAGCGCGCAGCCGCTCGGCATCTTCACGAGGCTTGGGCGCCTTCCAACCCTGTGGGTCGGAGAGGAAGAACTGCACGGTGTCGGCGGACCGGGCGGCCGCCTCCGCCAGCGGGTCGGTCGAATCGACGTGGGCTCCGATACGCATGCGAGCGAGCCTACGTCGCGGCCCCGACGGTCGGAGCGACGGCCGGGGCGGTGTCGCGTCACCGGGTGGACCGACGATCGTTGATGGGTGTGAACCGGCGACCAGCACCCGGTGCCCGCCAGCGGCGCGAGCGTCGCACCCGGCTACCGAGCGATGACGAACCTCGGAAAATTGTGCTTTTCCCCCCGACACGGTACGAGTGCTGTTGTATCGTCAGATAACAACACGATAAAGCTCCGCGGGGCGTCTTCGGTCCAACCTCATCGGTGTGGTCGTTCCTCCCCAGGTCCCACCCAAGGAATGCGGACCGGACGCCCCGCGGCCTCGTAGACGGGGGTTCACCACCGACCGATTGACGGTCGGACGGTGGGCCCCCGTCGGCACGTCAGGGTGCGGCCCCGACCGCCCCGGGCATGATCGTTGGGACCGGGTATCCTGGTCAGGTTGTCCGCGTCCGGCCGAGATTCCTCGGCACGTGCGGGCCGCGACACAAGACCTCCTGCCACGGAAGGACCGTGGCCGCTTAGCCCACAGGAGGTGAGCACGTCTTGCGTCACTACGAACTAATGGTCATCCTCGATTCCAGCCTCGAGGAGCGCACCGTCGCACCGTCGCTCGACACGTACCTGAACGTGATTCGGACCGCGGGTGGCTCGGTTGAGAAGACCGACGTGTGGGGCCGTCGGCGCCTCGCGTACGAGATCAACAAAAAGACTGAGGGCATCTACGCCGTCATCGACCTGCAGGCGACGCCTGCTGCGGTGGCCGAGCTGGACCGTCAGTTGCGCCTCAACGAGTCCGTGCTGCGCACCAAGGTCATCCGACCGGAAATGCGCTAGAGCATCCAACCCCGGTTCGTCCGGATCAGCCTCCGCGACTCTGTCGTACGGCTCTGCGAGCCTGTACGACGAGACGCTGAGTGCGCGAGGAGATGGTCATGGCAGGAGACACCACCATCACGGTCATCGGCAATCTGACCGATGACCCCGAGTTGCGGTTCACCCCCTCCGGGGCTGCGGTCGCCAAGTTCCGAGTCGCTTCGACGCCCCGTTTCATGGACAAGGCGTCGAACGAATGGAAGGACGGCGAGCCGCTGTTCCTCGCATGCACCGTGTGGCGGCAGGCCGCCGAGCACGTCGCCGAGTCGCTGCAGCGTGGCGCTCGGGTGATCGTGTCGGGCCGGCTGCGTCAGCGGTCGTACGAGACCCGCGAGGGTGAGAAGCGCACCGTCATCGAGCTTGAGGTCGACGAGATCGGCCCGTCGCTGCGCTACGCCACGGCGAAGGTGCAGAAGATGTCCCGCTCCGGCGGCGGTGGCGGCGGCTTCGGTGGCGGCGGTGGCGGTGGCAACCAGGGCGGCGGCGGAGGCAACTTCGACGATCCCTGGGCTTCGGCTGCTCCTTCTCCCGCGCGTGCTGGTTCGGGCGCCAATTTTGACGAGGAGCCACCGTTCTAATGGCGCCTAGCGCTCGCGATCGCAAACCAGGAGCACGTGCAACGGCCAAGGCTGCGGCACTGCGCAAGCCGAAGAAGAAGGTGAACCCGCTCGACAAGGACGGGATCGCCTACATCGATTACAAGGACACCGCTCTGCTGCGCAAGTTCATCTCCGATCGCGGCAAGATCCGCGCTCGTCGGGTGACCGGCGTGACCTCGCAGCAGCAGCGCCAGATCGCTCGTGCGGTCAAGAACGCCCGTGAGATGGCGCTCCTGCCGTACACGGCCACCACCCGCTGAGAGGAGGCACCGATATGAAGATCATCCTGACTCAGGAAGTGTCCGGCCTCGGTGCCCCGGGCGACATCGTCGAGGTCAAGAACGGCTACGGCCGTAACTACCTGCTGCCGCAGGGCTTCGCGATCGCCTGGACCAAGGGCGCGGAAAAGCAGGTCACGGTCATCAAGCGGGCCCGGGGGGCCCGTGAGATCCGCGACCTCGACCACGCCAACGAGGTCAAGGCTCAGCTCGAGGGTCTCAAGGTCAACCTGAAGGTCCGCGCCGGCGACGGTGGACGGCTCTTCGGCTCGGTCACTCCGGCCGAGATCGTCGACGCCGTCAAGGCGGCCAGCGGCCCGGTCCTCGACCGGCGTCGGCTGGAGGTGCCCGGTCACATCAAGTCGACCGGCACCTACCCGGTGAAGATCAAGCTGCACCCCGAGGTGACCGCAGCGTTCAACCTGAACGTCGTTCAGGGCTGACGTCCGCAACACCACCACGAGGGCCCGCACCGAGCGATCGGTGCGGGCCCTCGTGCGTACCTCGTCCAACCCGGCACTGGGTGTGAGCTGGGCGACCGCCCGCCAACCCGGGTCACCCGATGGGCTGGCCGGTCACCGCGCTGATCAACACCGTGGAGAGGCCGCCACCCACCACCGCTGCGGCAACCGCGATGGTCGCCGAGCGCCACGTCGTCCCGACCCGGCGCAGCAGCGCCGCCACCACCAGACTGCTCACCAGGGCCAACCCGAAGCGCGGCGAACCGGCCAGGAGTGACTCCAGGGCGCGGGACCGGGCCGAGTCGCACCCGCCACCACTGATGTCGGTCACACAGCCGGCAGGGGCCTGGCTCTCCAACGTCAACAGCCACACGAAGATCAGCATCGCCGGCACCAGGTAACAGGCGGCCGTGTACAGCAGTGGCCGGACCGATCCACCCGGATCCGGGTCCAGCAGGTCGTCCTCCAGACGACGCGCCCAGGCACCAGTGGCCGCCGACTCCACCCGCCGACGTACCGACGCCGTTCCCACGGCCGGCCGGTCCGCCCGAGGCCCCGGCGCACCCGCTCGCGGCGCAGGGGCACGAGGTGCCGGCGCGCTACGCGGTCGTGGGGCGGTGTATCCCACCACCGGGGAACGGGGTGCCGACGTCTGAGGATCCATCCACCGCGGGTCGTCGTCGGCCAGTCGGGTGCCGGACCAGAAGCCGTCTTCCCGGCTCGGCCAACCCTCAGCCGCCACCGAGCGGTCGGAGCGCGGCGCCAGCGTACGATCCCACTGGTCGTCCTCGATCGCGGACCGCTCCCACTGGCCGGTGCGGTCCGACCGCTCCCAGCCACCGACGCTCTCCACGGCGGACCACTGCCCGCTCAGGTCCCCACCGTCCGCGCCGCTCGCCGGCGGCCACGCCTGCACGCCCGAGGCGTCCCACGGGTCCACCGCCGGTGGGTAGGGCGTTTCGGGCTCCGCCGCCCGGTCCGGTTCGCGAACCCACGGGTCGGCCGCCGGACGGGACCAGGATTCCTCGGCCGCGCGGCGACTCCGCCGGCTGCGACGACTCGGCTCCTGGTCCGGGGCCTGCTCGGTGGGTGCTGCCTCCAGGTCCCCACCCGACCAGATCACCTGGGGACGGCCGACGGGCGCGCGGCGGGGACGCCGGTCCGCGACAGCGCCCGAGACCGGCTCGTCCTCCCCGGCGTTGGCACGTCGGCGACCCGCATACCCCTGATCCTGTGGGCGGTCGAGCGTCCACTCGCGGGTGTGGTCCGAGTCCGGCGCCGGGCCGATCGCTGCCTGCGCTCGCTGACGCGTCTCGCCGCTGCGGCGTCGGCCACCCGACGGCTCGGCGGACCGTCGGCCAGCGCCGGACGTCGGCGGCTCGAACTCGGGCTCGTTGTCGTCGTCAGGTGCCGCGTGCCGACCGCCGCCGTCCGCGTGCCGAACCCCCGACTCCAGTGCCCACCGGGGCAGGTAGGCGTCGACAGGCTCGTCCTGGCCGCGGTCCAACGCACGCCGTCGGCTGGAGGTGCGGTAGCGCCCGTCCTCGTCGTATGGATCAACCGGAACAGGCGCCGCGCGCTCACCCCACGAGGCAGTTGGCGGGCGCTCGCGCGGGCTGCCATCGCCGCGTCCCCAGTCCCGGTAATTCACGGCCGGAGTGTGACCCTTCTGAACCGAAAGCGGAATCCGCTGTCCAGGTGTAGCCGTTCGCTGGAGATAGTACGGGACGATCGTGTCACAGGCCCGACCGAAATATTCTCCTCCACAGGCTGGGGAATAAGTCTTCGCAGGTCAACGGCTTATAGCCGAGAATTCCCCAATGGTTGTCCACAGGCTGTGCACACGCTGCGCACATGCTGTCCCCCGGGATCCACAGGTTGTCCCGAGGCTCGTCCACCGGTGTTGTTGAGTCTCTGACCTCGGGGTCCGTATGGTTGGCCCTCGACCGCCGGCGATGGCCCCCGATCGACCGGCCCCGGTCGGACGGAAGTGTCACACCCCAGCGGTAGAGCTGGGACTGGATCCGGCGCAGTGGAGGGGGGACCCGTGTCGATCACCGACGACATGCGGGCAGAGCCACGCTCCGGCGGAGGCCAGCCAGCCGCGCCGCGGGATGGCCAGTTCGACAAGACCCCGCCCCAGGACGTCGCCGCCGAGCAGTGCGTCCTCGGCGGCATGCTGCTCTCCAAGGACGCCATCGCCGACGTCGTCGAGATTCTCAAGACCAACGACTTCTATCGGCCGGTGCACGCCACCATCTTCGACATCATCCTGGACATCTACGGTCGCGGTGAGCCGGCCGACTCGATCACGGTCGCGGCGGCGCTTGCCGACTCCGGCGATCTGGTACGCGTCGGAGGCGCTCCCTACCTGCACACCCTGATCGCCAGCGTGCCGACCGCCGCCAACGCGGCGTACTACGCCCGGATCGTCAGCGAGCGGGCCGTGCTGCGCCGGCTGGTCGAGGCCGGCACCAAGATCGTGCAGCTGGGCTACGGCACCGCCAGTGGCGGCAGCCGCGACGTGGACGACGTCGTCGACCTGGCGCAGCAGGCCGTCTACGACGTCACCGAACGCCGGGTCAGCGAGGACTTCGCGATCCTGGCCGACATGCTGCAGCCCACGCTCGACGAGATCGAGGCGGTGGGCGCGCAGGGCGGCATGATGTCCGGCGTACCGACCGGCTTCAGCGACCTGGACCGCCTGCTCAACGGCCTGCACGCCGGACAGTTGATCATCGTGGCGGGCAGGCCCGGTTTGGGAAAGGCCCTCGCGCTCGACACCCCACTGCCGACCCCGGGCGGCTGGACCACGATGGGCGAGGTCCAGGCGGGCGATCAACTTCTGGCGGCGGACGGCAGACCCACCACTGTCATCCACGCCTTCGACGTCATGCAGGACCGCCCCTGCTACGAGGTGGAATTCTCCGACGGCACGGTCATCGTGGCCGACGCGGAGCACCTGTGGAAGACCACCAGCCGCGCGAGCCGGCGGCAGGCCCCGGTGCGGCAGGGGCGGCACTGGCCCGAGTCGTCGCTCGCCAAGGTGCGTGCTGCACATCAGCGGCTGAGCTCCCTGCGGAACCAGCCGATCACGCTCTTCGACACGCTCGGGCAGGTTGGGCCGGAGTTCCGACACGTCCTGCACACCGTCGCCCGTGAGGTTGGGTCGGTTGGCCGGATCAGTCGTCCCATCGTGCGCAACGGCAAGCCGCAGAACTGGACTGCGCCCGGCTATCCGACCGGTCCACTTCTGAGCGCCCTTCTCGAACGAGCCGAGCGAAAAATCAATGCCGGCAGCCGGGCCGACCACGACGGGGTCGTCACCACTGCAGAGATCGCAGCCACGCTGCATACGGACACCGCCCAGCGGCGGCTCAACCACGCCGTACGGAATTGCGTTCCCATCCAGCTCCCGGACCGTGAGCTGCTGGTTCCGCCCTACACCTTGGGGGCGTGGCTTGGTGATGGGCACAGCGACGCCAGCCGCTTCACCACGGCAGATCTGGAGATGCTCACGCACGTCGAGGCGGACGGCTTCGTCGTGCGGCCGAGTGGGCCGATGGTCTACACCATTTTGCTGCGGCCCACGTCCGCTGCTCTGGGCAACGGTGTCTGCCCAGACTGTGGCGTTTCCACCAGGGCGTTGCGGGAGAATCCAGCGACCAGGAAGTGTGCAGACTGCCGTCATCGGAACGGTTCCTTCCTCGGGCTGTTGCGTCAGGTCGGGGTGGCGGGGAACAAGCACATCCCGACCGCCTATCTGCGCGCCTCGGAGGCTCAGCGCAGGGCGTTGCTCGCCGGGCTGATGGACACCGATGGGACCGTCGCCCCCGCCGGCAACCTGCAGTACACGTCGACCTCAAAGCGGCTGGCTGATGACGTACGCGAACTCATCGTCAGTCTCGGCTACCGCTGCACGGTCAACGCGAAGCCGGTACGCGGCCGCACCAACGAGTCGTCGATCGCGTACACGCTGAACTTCTCCACCCCGGATGTCATCTTCCGGCTCAGGCGCAAGCAGGATGCGCACGCCGAACGCCGCCGCACCACCTCCGACGTTCGAACGACCTCGCGTTTCATCGTCGACGTCCGGCCGGTCCCCAGCGTGCCCGTGCGGTGCGTGACCGTCGACAACGACGAACACCTGTACCTGGCCAGCCGGGCGATGATCCCTACCCACAACAGCACGGCCAGCATGGACTTTGCCCGAAATGCTGCTATTCGCGCGAACCAGGCGGCAGCCATCTTCTCGCTGGAAATGAGCAAGGTCGAGATCGTGATGCGGCTGCTCTCCGCCGAGGCGCGGGTGCCGCTGCACGTGCTGCGCAGTGGGCAGCTCTCCGACGACGACTGGACCAAGCTGGCCCGGTGCATGGGTGAGATCAGCGAGGCGCCGCTCTTCGTCGACGACACGCCGAGCATGAACCTGATGGAGATCCGGGCCAAGGCTCGCCGGCTCAAGCAGCGGCACGACCTCAAGATGATCGTGGTCGACTATCTCCAGCTGATGACCTCACCCAAGCGCACCGAGAGCCGTCAGCAGGAGGTCGCCGACCTGTCCCGTGGCCTCAAGCTCCTGGCCAAGGAGGTCGAGTGCCCGGTGATCGCGGTCAGTCAGCTGAACCGTGGCCCCGAGCAGCGCACCGACAAGCGACCCCAATTGTCTGACTTGCGTGAATCAGGATCAATTGAGCAAGATGCCGACGTTGTCATCCTTCTGCATCGCGACGACTACTACGACAAGGAGTCGCCGCGGGCCGGGGAGGCGGATTTCATCATTGCCAAGCACCGGAACGGGCCCACCGACACGGTGACCGTCGCGGCCCAGCTGCACCTGTCCCGTTTCGTGGACATGGCCATCGGCTGACCGGCACGGCCATCCGTCGTCGATCAGCCGAGCAGGGGGAACCAGCCCGCCGACTCGCCCAACTCCAACCGATCCCGGTCGGTCAGCGGCACACGCCCGGTGGCCTTCAGCAGGAAGTCGTAGTCGTCCCACGCGGTGGGTCGAACGGTGTCGTCGCTGAGCAGGCCGTCCATGGTCGCCACCGCGACGCGTACCGCCAGGGGACCCGGCGGCGGCGCGTCGGGCAGCTCCAGCGTCAGGTCCAGGTGGTGGACGGCGGCCTCGGTGGTCAGGGTGGCGAGGAAGTCCGGTACGCGTAGCACGTGCCCCTGGGTGGTGACGTACCCCTCGGGGTCGGCTGACGCGGCGGCGCGGACCGCCGCCGGGGCGGTGCCCCGCCACAGGTCGACGATCCCGGTGGGGCTGTCGAAGGCGGCTGCCGATCGGCGGACCCACCAGGCGTGCCGCGTGGCTCCGTCGCCGCCGGGGAAGTCACGCCAGTAGCTCACGTCGTCGACGTCGGCGGGGCCGTCGGCGGGGCTCGCCAGTGTGACAAGTGCCCGCTGGGCGTCGCCGAGCACGTGCAGGAGCAGGTCAGCGACGAGCCAGCCCCGGCAGCGGGTGGCTCGTTGCAGGCCGGCGTCGTCCAGGTGACCGACCACCGCGGTGATCCCGTCGTACGCCTGGGCCAGCGCCTCGTCCGGTCGGATCGTGGTCATGCGACTCAGCCTCGCATGAAGCCTCGCGCCCGCCAACGATCAACGGCCGGGGTGGTGTGCCCGGGCCGACACGTGGATCGACCCGGGCGGAGGTGCGGCTCGGATCAGCCGAACATGTCGTCAAGGAAGCCCTTGCGCTTCTTCTGCCGGTAGTGGCCGTGGTAGCCGTGGTGCTGCTGCTGCTGGTGGCCGTAGGCCGGCTGCGGCGGGTAGCCGTGGGCGGGCGGGGGCGGCGGCGGGACGGCACCGTAACCCGGCTGGGGTGGCGGGGGCGGGTAGCCGGCCGGCTGCTGCGCGGGTTGCCCGGGCGCGCCTCCGGTCTGTTGGCGGCTCCAGTTGGCCTCCGCCTCGAACAGCTTCTCCAGCTCACCGCGGTCCAGGAAGATGCCTCGGCACTCCCCGCACTGGTCGATGACGACGCCACTGCGCTCGTACTGGCGCATTTCTCCGCGACACTTGGGACAGGTGAGGCTACTCATCGCCCGACGGTACCCGGTGAACCTATGCAGTTGCTGTGAGCGCTTGGGTGACTTCTTCGTCGGACACCTCGTGGAAGTCGTCGTAGTAGACGCTCACCGCGCCGAAGTCCTCGGGGCGCTGGGCGCAGACGACCTGGTCGGCTTCGGCAGCGAGCAGTTCGTACGCCTCCTGCGCGCCGACCGGGACCGCAACCACGACCCGGTGCGCCCCGAGGTGGCGGACGACCTCGACGGCGACGCGGGCGGTCGCGCCGGTGGCGAGGCCGTCGTCGACGATCACTGTGGTCCGCCCGGTGAGGTCGAGCTGTGGACGGTCGCCCCGGTAGAGCCGTTCCCGGCGTTCCAACTCGGCCTGCTCCCGGTGGCGGACCTCGGCGATGTCGGCGCTGCCGAGTCGGCTGGCCAGCGCGTCGTTGAGCACCTGTACGCCGCCGGGCCCGAGGGCACCGAAGGCGACCTCCCTGGCCCAGGGCATGCCGAGCTTGCGGACGACAAGCACGTCAAGTGGTGCGCCGAGCCGGTCGGCGACGACCCGGGCGACCGGCACGCCGCCGCGGACGAGGCCGAGGACGACGACGTCCGGGTCGCCGATGAGTGCGGTGAGCCGTTCGGAGAGCACCCGGCCCGCGTCGGCCCGGTCGCGGTACGTCATGTCTTCAGGTCTACGCTCTGACGCGCCGTCCCGCCCGGGAGTTACGCCGAAGTGGTCCGACCGGAACGCGCGTCGGGAAGCGGCGCGGCAGGTGTGTCGACCGGGCGGTGCAGGGCGGGGGCCCAGGTCAGCAGTGCCAGCGGGTACAGCAGGTAGCCGAATCGGGTAGCGGGCATCAGGGCGATGGCGGCGAGCAATCCGTACCCGCAGATGAGCGCGGTGGCGACGGCGGTGCGGGGCGGACGGCGGACGAGCCGGACGGCGATTGCCACCCCGGCGGCGACCAGCAACGCGGCGGCGATCAGCCGGCCGGCGGGTAACGCGCTGGCGATCAGGTAGCCGGGGAACGGGGACTGCGCGGGGCTGGTGACCAGCCCGTGGCCGAGGGGGAAGCGAAGCACGTTCTCGGTGAGGGCGTCGTGGTCCACCAGCAACGCCGGCAGTAGTGCCGCGACGGGCAGGCCGACGGCGCCGGCGGCGACCCGGGTGCCGGCTCGCCGGGTCAGGCCCCAGACGATCAGGACCAGGGCGACCGGCCAGGCGAACAGCTTCAGCGCGCCGGCGAGCCCGACCGCGAGACCGGCCCGGCCGGGTCGGTCGGTGGCGGCGAACGCGAGGGCCAGCAGACAGAGCGCGAGTACGGGTAGGTCGTCGCCGCCGGTGGCGAGGGTGAGGGCGCAGATCGGCAGTACGGTGGCGGCCTGCACGCCGCGCAGCAGGGCGGCGTCCCGTCGGTGGGTGTCGGCGGGGGTGGCCTGGCCGGCGGGTGTTCCGCGCAGGGCGGCCACGGCCAGGGCGAGCGCCAGGGCGGTGCCCACCGCGAACCAGACCCGGGAGTCGGTCCACCAGGTGTCGAGCAGTGCGCGGGGGAGGCCGAACATCGCCATGCCGGGCTGGTACGGGGTGTAGCCCATCAGTTGGTCGCCGGGGGGCAGGGCGGCGATGGCGTCGTGTCCGAGGTAGGGCGTGCCGTGTTCCAGGAGGCGGCTGCCCGCCCGCTCCACGACCAGCACCTCCTCCTGGGCGCGGTCGGTGCGCCCGCCGGCCCGGTCGATGCTCTGCCAGGCCAGAGGCAGCAGTGCGGTGGCCGCCCAGACGAGCCCGGTGACTGTCCAGCGGGCCGGCAGGCCGGTCAGCCGGGAGGTCGGCGAGCGTCGGCGGAGGAGAAGTTGAGCGATCACTGCCAGCGCTGCGACCAGATAGCCGACGGCGGCGACCGCACCCCAGGCGCGGTGCGGCAGCAGGGTCGGCGTGACCGCGATGATCGCGGCGAAGGTGGCCGAGGCGGCGTAGAGGACCAGGTCGACTGCGAGTCCGCCGGCGGCGTTGTCGAGCGTCCGCCAGTGCCAGCGACGGCGGCCGGCGGTCGGGTCGTCGACTGTCACGCGCGACAGTCTGGCAGACCGGGCCGGCCGAGGAGTGGGCCGCCTGCTCAGGCGGGCAGGTGCGGCAGGCGGTCGGGCCTGGAACGGTTGGCCTGGCGGCGATTCTGGTTCAATCGGATCACCGCCCCCGCGTCGTGCAGCGGTGCGGCCAGGGTGCCCGGTCGGCCGCCCGAACCGCGCTGCAATGCCGCGAGCAGGGTGCCGGACGGCACCGGCCGGGCGAACAGGTGCCCCTGCCCGGCGACGCAACCCAACTCCCACAGAGCCCGCCGTTGCGGCTCGCTCTCCACCCCCTCGGCCACCACGTCCAGGTCGAGGCTGCGACCCAGGTCGAGGGTGGAACGGATGACGGCCGCGGCCTCGGCCGAACTCTCCATCGTCGTCACGAAGCTCCGGTCGATCTTCAACTCGTGCACCGGGATCCGCGAGAGCAGCGACAGGGAGGAGTAGCCGGTGCCGAAGTCGTCCAACGCCAACCGGACCCCCTCGTCGCGGAGCCGGCTGAGCACCCGGTCGACCACGTCGAGTTGACTGAGGGTCAGCGTCTCGGTCAGCTCCAGGACCAGTCGGTCCGGTGGCAGGTCGTGGGCGCGGAGGCGGGCCAGCACCGAGCCGGGGAACCGGGCGTCGAGCAGGCTGCGTGGGGACACGTTGACAGCGACCGGTACGTCGAAGCCGGCGTCGCGCCAACTGACCGCCGCGATCAGCGCCTGGTCGAGAATCGCCTCCGCGAATGCTGGTAGCAGGCCCGAACGTTCCACCGCCTCCAGGAACCGCAGTGGGTCGATCATGCCGTGGGTGGGGTGGTGCCAGCGGGCCAGCGCCTCCGCGCTCGTCACCTCGCCGGTGCCCAGGTCGACGATCGGTTGGAAGTTGACGACGAACTCGTGGTCGGCGACCGCGCGCGGCAGGTCACCGCCGAGGGTGAGGCGGCCGAGGTCGGCGGTGTCCCGGGTCGGGGCGTACGTGGCGATCCGCTGCCCGGCCCGCTTCGCCTGGTACATGGCGACGTCGGCGCGGCGCAGCAACTCGGCCATGCCGCCGTTGGACGGGGCGCCGGAGATCCCGCCGCTTGCCTCGACGCTGATCCGCATGCCGTCCAGCTCGAACGGCTCGTGCAGGGCGGCGAGCAGCGTCTCGGCCCGGTGCGCGGCCACCGCCGGGGCCGGCAGACCCCGCAGGAGTACGGCGAACTCGTCACCGCCGAGGCGAGCCACCAGGTCGGTCGCCTGGGCGGCGTCCCGCAACCGGTCGGCCACCTGCACCAGCACCTGGTCGCCGGCGGCGTGCCCGAGCGTGTCGTTGACCTCCTTGAAGTGGTTGAGGTCGATCAGCACCAGCGCCGTCACTCCGTCGGCGTGCCGGGTGCTCAACTGCTCGGTGCCCTCGTCGAGGAGGTGTCGGCGGTTCGCCAGGCCGGTCAGCGCGTCGTGCGAGGCCGCGTACGCGTGCTCGTCGGCGACCCGGGCCAGTTCGGCGTACGCCTGCGCGTTGCGGACGGCGGTGCACAGCGCGGAGGCGAAGGTACGAAGGGTGTACTGCTCCCGCTCGGAGAGCTGCACCGGGCCGCGGAAGCGCAGTCGGAGCACGCCGATGTCGACGGTCCGGTCATGGCCTTCCAGCGGCGCGGGGACGATCGTTGCGT
The DNA here is from genome assembly GCF_040630995.1 of Micromonospora sp. NPDC005710. Lineage (NCBI taxonomy): Bacteria > Bacillati > Actinomycetota > Actinomycetes > Micromonosporales > Micromonosporaceae > Micromonospora > Micromonospora sp. NPDC005710. Next base: position 158,717 of record NZ_JBEXYP010000011.1, read on the forward strand.
CCACGTCCGTGGGCGTGCCGGTAGGCCCGTCGAAGGTGATGCCGCCGGTGCCGCCGCGCACGGTGCGACCGCCGTCGCGCAGCTCGATCTCGACCTCGTCGGCGGAGAACAACTCGGCGGCCTGGGTGACGGCAGTGGTGAGGACGTTGTCCAGGTCGACCACGTTCAGCGCGTCGGTGGTGCGGGCCAGCCGTTGCCACGCCTGCTGTTCGGTGCGGCCGCGGATGCGCGCGGAGTAGGCCAGGTGCAGGCTCAGGACCAGGGGTGGGACGGCGAGCAGGAGCCGCTGATCCGCCTTAAGGATGATCAAAGTCAGAGCGGCCACTATGAACCGGACGGCGAATCCGGCAAGCCTCAGGTCGAGGTGGTTACGGAACTGTCGGACGATCCGGGTGCCCGATGCGAGAGCGATTACCGGGATGGCCAACAGATCGTCGAGTACTGCGGCGGCCAGGTAGACGAGCCCCAGCAAGACGAGGTGGTGCCATAGTCCGTCTGGCGGCCAGCGCTCACCAAGTAGCACGACCACCAGGGTGGCGCCGCCAGCTACTAGCGTGTGCTTGGCGATACCGAACGCCGTCTTGATCGCGGTCAGCCGGTTGACGAGCGATACGCAGGCGATGCCGACGCCCGTCGACAGGATCACCCACGATGGCGGCGCCAGGGCGAGCCCTAGGACGATGGCCGTCTCCACCCAGGCGAACGAGAACGTCGTCGACCTGATCCGGAGGCGCGCCTTGACGACTGCTCCCAGGGCGATCATCAGGACTAGCGCTGAGATCGTCGAGACATCTCCCGCGCTGTCTGGCACGTTGTGACTCGTTGCGATCGCTGCCGCCACGGCAACGACGATTGCCAGCGTCACCAGCAGTCCGACAAGGCTCAGCAGGCGCGGGTCGAACCCCGTGTGACGACGCGTCGTCCGGCTCACTCAACCTCACCCGTAACCCACCGTCGGTGTCCGCTAACGGGCAGCGTACCGCTGTGGCGGAGTGGTGATAAGGACTCAGTCCCATTCGGTGCTACGCATCTGACACCCCTTCAGCGTCGAGGATTGCGTCGGGCTGGAGGTGGACTAGTCCCACTCGGTGCTGTTACGCATCGCTCGACCTCCCTCGCCGCTACGGAGCGCCATCCTTGGCGTCATTCCTTTGTAGGGCCGAGAGTAGGGAGCCGATGGGCGGGAAGGAACAATTAATGTCGGTATGCGCAACATTAGCCAAGCTGAAGCGGATATGTCACTTTCTGTCCGCACTCCTGAGCAGAGCGCTCAACCGCTTCAGCGAGCGGTCGGGACGAATCGGCCATTCGTGGCCGACCCATCCGAGGCGCATTAAGTGTTCTGCAACCTGCTAGTGGGCTCATCCGCAGTTCGGGCCGCCATCGGAGGCGAATCGGGTCGTTCGTTTCGCAGCACCTGGGCAGATCATTCCAGCTCCAGCTAAGGCTGGCGACGCGGGCGGGTAGCTCGGGTCCGTAAGCTTCGTTGCGTGATCGACTGGATACGGGACTGTCGTTGAGGGCGGGGGGCCGGGGTGGAGATACGAGTTCTTGGCGGCCTCTCTGTGCAACTGCCCGTCCGCACTTTGCGCTTGGGCACGCCAAAACAACAGATGGTCCTTGCGATGCTCGCCGTTCAGCCCGGCCGACTGGTGTCGGTGGACGACCTCGTCGATGAGTTATGGATCGATAACCCACCGCGATCGGCAGTAGCTAATGTGCGGACCTATGCCGCCAATCTGCGTCGAACTTTCGAGGCGCACCCGGCCGGTCGTGACGCCATCACCCGTCAACGCAACGGCTATCGACTCCTAGTCGAACCGGAACAGGTCGACGTCTTCTGCTTCGAGTGGGAACGCAACGCGGGTCGGGAAGCGCTGACGGGTGGCCACCTGGACCGTGCCCGCGAGTTGCTGGGGCGCGCTCTGGCGCGGTGGCGGGGACCGATGCTCGCCGGTGTCCCGCTCGGGCCCGTCCTTACCTCTCGAACTATCGCAGCCGAAGAGGAGCGGCTGTTGACCGTGGAGCTTCTCGCCGACGTCCAGCTGAGATCGGGCCGGGACGACCTGGCAATCTCGCTGTTGCGTGAAGTAGTGGCCCGCCATTCTCTCCGCGAGCCGGCCTACGTCCTCCTCATGCGTGCCTTGCACGAACGCGGGGACAACGCAGAGGCGCTGGCGGTGTACGAGGAGATCCGAAGAGCCCTGACCACGGAGTTGGGCGTCGGCCCCGGAAACAACGTCGAGGAGTTGCGCCGCTCCATCGTGACGGCGATGGGGCGCCCAGGTTCAGGGCGGGCCGCCGTACGGGTTGCGGGGGTTGACCGGGCGAGGTCGGTGGTGGTCGGGGCCGGAGTGTCGGTCGGTGCGGCATCAGAGGAGGGTCGGATCGCCCCGGCGGATCACCTTCCCCGAGCGGTCACCGACTTCGTGGGCAGGGAGGACGTGGTGTTGCGGCTGCTGGCGGAGACCCGTCGGGTCGAGGAGCGGGTGCCGGCCGTACACATCATCGACGGCATGGCGGGCAGCGGGAAGACGGCCCTCGCCGTGCACCTTGCCCGTCGGCTGTCCGATCGATACCCGGACGCCGCGTTGTTCATCGACCTGTGCGGGCACGGTGACAAGAACCGGATCAAACCGGCGGGTGCCTTGTTCATCCTGCTTCGACAGCTTGGGGTGCCGGCCGACCGGATTCCAGTGGAGTTCGACGACAGGGTGGAGTTGTGGCGACAAGAGTTGGCCCGCCGCAGGGCAGTGGTGATTCTCGACAACGCCGCGAGTAGCGAGCAGATCATGCCTCTGCTGCCGGCGGAGCCGACCACCGTCGTGGTGGTGACCTCGCGACGACGGCTCTCCCATCCGGATGCCGGACCATCGCGGACGCTGCCCGTGATGAGCCCCGAGGAGAGCGTGGATCTGCTCCGCGTGAGCGTCGGCCGGGACAGGGTCGGGGCTGAACCAGAGGCGGCCGTCGAGGTGGTGCGTCGGTGCGGGTACCTCCCTCTGGCGATTCGGCTGGCTGGTGCCAGGCTGGCGCATCGGCGTGGCTGGCGCTTGGCGGACCTCGCCGAGCAGATGGCTGGCAAAGCTCCGGTGCTGCAACATCTGGCTCAGGAGGAGAGCACAGTCACTGGGGCCTTCGCCGCTTCCTACGAGCCGCTTGCACCTTCGACCAAGCGTGTCTTCCGATTCCTGGGCCTGTATCCCGGTAGCCGCTTCAGTACGTCGGTAGTCGCTGCGCTGACCGGCCTCACGATTGCGGAAACTCGCGATGCGCTCGACGACCTCGTCGACCGGAACCTGGTCGAGGACCTGGATTCGACGCGATACCAACTGCATGACCTCATGCGGCAGTACTCCATCGACCTGTGCTCGGTCACCGACTCCTTGCACGACCGCCGACTTGGGCTGACTCGACTGTTCGACTTCACGCTGGAGGTCGTCCTCAGGGTCGCCGATCAGCTGGAGCCAGGCGTCATCAGATCACAGGTGAAGCACATTCCGTCCGGACAGCTCGAACTCATCGAGGCACTCGGAGAGCCGACCGCCGACTGGTTGGAGGCCGAGCGGACGGACCTGGTGACGATCGTGTTGTCGGCGCACGAGTCGGGGTTCTACCAGTACTGCTGGCAATTGGCCCGCGCTCTCTGGCGTTTCTGCTACATCCGCGGTTATTTCGAAGACATCATCCTGACCCACCGGCATGGGCTGGAGGCGGCGGAGGCCGCCGGGGACGTCGACGCGCTCGCGCTGATGAACAACTACCTGGCATCCGCCTACGTCCGGACCGGGAACAAGCAGGGGGCAATCGATCACCTGACCCGCTCGGTCGACCTCTCTCGCGACTCGCAGGACGTGTTGAACCCGGCTCGGTATCGCGCGAACCTCGCCGCCGTGTACTGGTGGAGCGGTCACCTGTCCGAGTCGGTGAAGCTCGGCCTCGAGTGTCTGCGAGATTACAAGGCATACGGGAGCATCGGCGGTTCGATCCTGCTGCCTAATCTCGGCTTGGCGCTCTCGGCCCTGGGTCGTCACGAGGAGGCGTTGCGGATGCACCGCCTGCACCTGGCGTGGGCCCGGACAAACTCCGACGAGTTCCACACACTCAACGCCCTCAGTCACATTGGCGCCGTGCGCCTCCGGATGGGTGATCTTCCGCAGGCGATCCGCATACTTCTGGCCTCGTTGGCCTTACGCAATCGCACCGGTCACCGGTACGCCGAGGCTGAGGTACGCAACGACCTCGGGATCGCCTACCGCGGTCTGGGCCGTCTGGTGGAGGCCCAGCACGAGCATGAGGTGGCCCGGCAGTTGTCGATCGGTTCGGGGGAACGACATGTCGAGGCGGCCGCGCTCAACGAACTCGGGCGCACCCTGCGGGCCCAGGGGCGGGGTGACGAGGCGTTCGAGGTGCACCAGGAGGCGTTGCGGTTGGCGACGCGGATCGCACACCCGCACGAGCAGGGTCGAGCCCTGTCCGGGCTCGCCGAACACTTCGTCCGCACCGACCCGGCCGAGGCCCGGCGGCACTGGGAGCGGGCGCTGGCGATCTTCCGCCGGATGGGCGTGCCGGAGCGCTTCGAGGCCGAACGTCGCCTTGCCGAGATGGGCACCGCACCCCTCGGTGCCTGACCTGCTGACCAGCCCGAACGTCGCTTATCGATTTCTTATCGGCAGGCCCGGTACCTTCTCCGCCGTATCCGACGAACGGGGGAGGTTCTGCCAGTGGGCAGAACCGGGTCGTCGACACACACCCGCTGCCGGGTCCCCCCCAGCGATCTCGGCAGCGGGCCGGTAAGGGAGGAGCGGGCGTCGGACCGTCGCGCCGTCGGCACCCCGGTGCGGTCGTCAGCCGGACGCCGCTCCTCCCGACCGCCGTCGTACCGCACAGTTAGGCTCACGACCGTGACCGAACCCGCGCAGCTCAGCCACGTCGATCGCGCCGGCGCGGCCCGCATGGTCGACGTCTCCGCCAAGGCGGTGACGGGGCGCCTGGCCGTCGCGGCCGGCCGTCTACGGACCACACCAGAGGTCATCGACCTGTTGCATCGCGACGGGCTGCCCAAGGGTGACGCGTTGGCCGTCGGGCGGCTGGCCGGGATCATGGGGGCCAAGCGCACTCCGGAACTGATCCCGCTCTGCCACCCGATCGCCCTGCACGGTGTCGCCGTCGACCTGACACTCACCGCCGACACCGTGGAGATCACTGCCACCGCCCGCACGGCGGACCGGACGGGGGTGGAGATGGAGGCGTTGACGGCTGTCGCAGTCGCCGGCCTCGCCCTGGTCGACATGGTCAAGGCTGTCGACCCGGCGGCCTCGGTGGACGCGGTTCGGGTGCTGCGCAAGGAAGGCGGCAAGACCGGCGAGTGGGTTCGTCCGGAGGGCCGGCAGTGATCCGGGCCCGGGTGATCGTCGCTTCCAATCGGGCCGCCGCCGGTGTCTACGCCGACACCAGTGGGCCCCTGCTCGTCGCCGGTCTGCGCGAGCTGGGCTGTCAGGTCGACGATCCGGTCGTGGTGCCCGACGGTGACCCGGTCGGCGACGCTCTGCGGGCCGCCCTCGCCGACGCCGTCGACGTGGTGCTGACCAGCGGTGGCACCGGGGTGACCCCGTCGGATCGGACCCCGGACGTGACCCGGGGCGTGCTCGACTACGAGATCCCCGGCATCGCCGAGGCGATCCGCGCGCACAGTCGTGGCCGGGTGCCGACGTCGGTGCTGTCCCGGGGCCTGGCCGGGGTCGCCGGTCGGATGCTCGTGGTCAATCTGCCCGGCTCGACCGGCGGCGCCCGGGACGGCCTGGCCGTCCTCGGGCCGATCCTCGGGCACACCGTCGACCAACTCCGCGGCGGGGACCACTGACCGGTGCACGCCAGGCCCGGGCGGCTGTCGGCCCGGGCCGATAGGCTCGGCCGGTGAGCACGGAAACCGCACGCACAGCGGATCGGGTCGCCGCACCCCCGCCGGCCGGGTGGGAGGAAGCGCGGTCGCGGGTCTACGCGGTCGGTCTGGCCGCCGCGCTGCCCGCCAGCGCCCGACCACTCGCCGACGCGGACGGCTCGACCCTGGCCGAGCCGTTGACCACCCGCACCGACCTGCCGGCGTTTCCCACCTCCAGCGTGGACGGCTGGGCGGTGCGCGGCCGTGGGCCCTGGCGTGTCGTCGGCCGGGTCCTGGCCGGCAGCACCCCCGCGCCGCTCACCGAGGACGACACCACAGTCGAGATCGCTACCGGTGCGATGGTGCCCGAGGGCGCCACCGCCGTGTTGCGCGTCGAAGAGTCGACAACCGCCGACGGCCTGGTCAGCGGCGTTCCCCGGGAGGCGCCCGAGTGGCGGAAACCCGGCGAGGAGGCGTACGCCGATGAGCAGTTGTTGCCGGCCGGCACGCCTGTCGACCCGGCGGTCATCGGCCTGGCTGCCGCCTGCGGGCACGACTCGCTGCGGGTCCGGCGGGCGCCGCGTGCCGCGTTGCTGGTCTTCGGTGACGAGCTGCTGACTGCTGGTCCGCCCGCCGCCGGTCGCGTCCGCGACGCGCTGGGGCCGGCGGTGCCGGCGTGGCTGCGACGGTACGGCTGCCAGGTCCGCTCGTCCGACGTGGTCGGCCCGGTGGCCGACACGTTGCCCGCGCACGTGGCGGCTCTGCGGTCGGCGCTGACCAACGCCGACCTGATCTGCACCACCGGCGGCACGATGAACGGCCCGGTCGACCACCTGCACCCGGCCCTGGAGGCGCTCGGCGCCGACTACGTGGTCAACACCGTGGCCGTCCGCCCCGGCTTCCCGATGCTGCTGGCCCGGCTGACCGGCCCCGACGGGCGGGCCCGGTTCGTGGCCGGGCTGCCGGGCAACCCGCAGTCCGCAATCGTCGCGCTGGTGTCGTTGGTCGCCCCGCTGCTCGCCGGCCTCCAGGGCCGGTCGATGCCGCTGCTGCCGCAGGTCACGTTGGCCGAGGCGGTGCCCGGTCGCGGCGACCACACCCACCTGGCGCTGGTCCGACTGGACCGGGCCGCCGGCACCGTGTCACCGGTCCACCACGTCGGTTCGGCGATGCTGCGCGGCCTGGCCGGCGCGGACGGGTTCGCGGTCATCCGACCCGGCACCAGCGGCGAGCCGGGCGACCGGGTGCCGATGGTGCCACTGCCGTTGTTCCCCGGGGAGCGTGCGTCGTGACCGCACCAACGATCACCTTCGGCGAGGTCACTGACCAGCCACTCGACCTCGCCACGCACGAGGCGGCGGTCGCCGACCGCCGGGCCGGCGCCGTGGTGTCCTTCCAGGGCGTGGTCCGCGACCACGACCACGGCCGTCAGGTCACCAGCCTGGAGTACGAGGGGCACCCGAGCGCCGCGCAGGTGCTGCGCGAGGTGGCCGCCGAGATCGCCGCCGACCCCGATGTCTACGCGGTGGCGGTCTCGCACCGGGTCGGCCCCCTGGCGATCGGGGACGTGGCGCTTGTCGCCGCGGTGAGCACCGCGCACCGGGCGGCGGCCTTCGCGGCCTGCGCCCGGCTCGTCGATGAGGTCAAGGCGCGGCTGCCGATCTGGAAACGGCAGGTCTTCACCGATGGCACCGAGGAATGGGTCAACTGCCCCTGACCGCTCAGCGGTGGCCGTTGACCACCACTGCCCTGGCCAGCCGGTCGCCGTAGAACGCCGGCTCCGCGCCTGGACGCCAGGGCAGTGCCGCGACCAGCAGGATCAGCGCGAGCGCCAGCGAGTTTTCCATCAGGGCGCCGAACAGGCCGTCCTGGTAGTGCGACATCTCCGGCAGTTGGTGTTCGTACGGCCAGATCGGCGAGATCAGGAAGAGCAGGTAGAGCCCGATCGCGGCGGCGCCGTGGCGCAGCCCGGTCAGCGTCGGGTACCAGATCGGCGGACGCAGACCGTTGACCCCGGGTAGACCGCCGAAGACCTGCCCCTGGCCGGTGCGCTGCGGCATCCCCCGACTCGCCTCGCGGCGACGGACGGCGGCGTCGGCCAGCACGATGATCGCCGGGATCACCCAGACCAGGTGGTGCGTCCACGAGATCGGGCTGATCACGTTCGCGGTGAGACCGACGAGCGTGAAGGCGGTCAGCTCGTCACCGTCGGCGCGGGAACTGGCCGCCCGGGACAGACCGAGCGCCAGGACCAGCACCGAGAAGGCGAGCCACAGCAGCCCCGGGGTCTCGATGGAGTCGTACAGCCGGGCGAGCAGACCGGCGAGGGACTGGTTCGGCGTCATGTCCGCCGCGCCGACCCGTTCGGTCTGCCACAGCACGCTGCCGAAGTAGGTCCGCGACTCGTCACCGACGATCGCGAAGCTCGCCACTGTCACGCCGATCGTGGTGCCGATGGCGGTGGCCGCGACCCGCCACTGACGGGTGATCAGCAGGTAGGCGATGAACAGCGCCGGGGTGAGCTTGACCGCGGTGGCGAGGCCGATACCGGCCCCGGCCCAGGCCCCGCCGTAGATGAAGCGCAGCAGTGGGCCGTCGGTGGCGGCGTAGTGGGTGCCCCGGCGGGACCGCCAACGGAGACCGATCAGGTCCGCCATGATGAGAGCGAACAGCAGGATGTTGACCTGGCCGTAGCCGAGCGTCTCCCGGCCCGGCTCGATGGCTACCGCGAGCGGCACCGCCACGGCCACCGTGAACCACAGTGGCCACCCCAGCCGGTCCACGATGGGTCGGAGCAGCCCGGCCAGCACCAGCGCCAACGCGGCGATGCTGGCGGCGGCGTTGACCATGCCGGCGACGCCGATCGGCAGCTGCGCCATCGGCAGCATGACCAACCCGGCGAAGGGTGGGTAGGTGAACCCCAGTGTGGTTCCGGGCGCGATGAACTCGTAGAGCTCGTGACCGCTCGCCCACCACACCACGGCACCGTGGTAGATCTTCATGTCGAAGAAGTTGTACGGCCGCCCAAAGGCACCGATGGCGAGCCATGCGGCGTAGGCGACGGCGGCCACTATGGCGCCCCGTACGACGTTCCTGCGATCGATCCCGCGCGTCACCCGGTCGATCCCGCGTGTCACACGTTGGATTGGGGCGAGGCGGTCCGCCCGTCTACCGACAGCCGTCGGCATGGCGTGGCCACCCCCGTACCAAGGTCGTCCTACCCGTCCAGGTCCTGCACGGAGCCTAGAGCGGCGCCTCACGTCAGTGCCTCCCGCGTTATGCGACCGTGTCCGATCCCACACAAGTTTTTGACATTTCCACCGCGTTAACGCCTACCGGGTGGTTCAGGTAATTCGTGGCCTTAGCGGGGGGTGGGGGTGGGACCGGAACGGATCGACGCAGGTCAGCCGGGGAGTCGACGTGCGGTGGACGCGGAGCGGACGGCGATTCGGGCCTCGCGCCGGGCGGTCCGGACGGCGCGTTGCATGGAACGTCGAGAGTGGCCGATGCGGTGACCCGTCCGCCACCGCAGACCGGGCTTACCTTCGGTGTCCGCCGCGGCGAGCAGCAGACCGCCGAGGAGGCCGAGGTTCTTCAGGACGTGAATCTGGTTGTTGTTCTTGGCGATCGGGTCGTCGTTGTTCCAGAAGGGATGCCCGGCGATGGTCACCGGCACCAGCGTGCCGGCGAGAACCAGCGCCGCTGGTCGGCTGAACCTTCCGGTGGCGAGCATCAGACCGGCGCTCACCTGCACTGCTGCGTTGAGCCGGATCAACGTCTCGGTCTCGGTGGGGAAGCTCGGGTGTGCCTTCTTCAGCATCGGCGCGACCTTGTCGGTCACCGGTTTCGCGGCCACCGTGAGGCGGCCGGGGTCGCGGAGGTTGCGATACCCGCTGACCACGAAGATGCCGCTCAGCATGGCGCGGGCGAGGGAGCGTACGGGCGTCATGGATCAGTCATACCCCGTCGCGGCGTTTGCTACCCCGTCAACCGCAGGATCGGATTGGTGTTCGTACACGTACGCCACGCCGAATCGAGCGACAGTCACGGATGGACCGGCGTCGGCGGGTAACGTCGCGCGGGTGACCACGCTGCGGCTACGCCCCGAGGGCCCGGCCGACGCCGGCCCGGTCCGCCGCGTGCTGGCCGCCGCCTTCGCCCGCCCGGACGTGACGACGCCACCGGAGGTCAGCCTCGTCGACGAGCTGCGCGACACCACGGCCTGGTTGCCGGAGCTGGCCATGGTCGCCGAGTACGGCGGTGAGGTCGTCAGCTACGCGCTGCTCACCCGGGTGCGGCTACGGCCGGAGCGAGGCTCGGACGTCCCCGTCCTGGCGCTCGGCCCGGTGGCTGTCGCACCGCACCGACAGCGGGTCGGGCACGGCACGGCTGTCGTGCAGGCCGCCCTGGACGCCTCCACCGAGCTGGGCGAGCGGCTCGTCGTCGTCCTCGGTGCCCCGGCCTTCTACCACCGGTTCGGGTTCGGCCCGGCGAGTGAGCTGGGCCTGACCGGCCCGTGGGCCGGCCTCGGTCAACCCTGGCAGGCGCTCGTGCTGCCGCCGTCCACCAGCGAGGAGGGCCCCCCGCCGCGCGGTGAGGTGCTCTTTCCGGCGCCCTGGTCGAAGGTCTGACCGAGCCGACGCGGTGGGTGGCGGTCAGGCCGGCTGGGTCCGCAGGTACCTGCCGAAGTGCGGGACCGTGAAGGCGACAGTGCCCCGTTCCCCGGAATAGATCAGGCCCTTCTTGATGAGCGCGTCGCGGGCCGGCGAGAGGCTGGCCGGCTTGCGGCCCAGAGCCCGGGCGATCTCCGCGGTGGGCACCGCAGCGTCCATGTCGTCGGGGACCACCGAACCGGGCTCGCCCTCGACCGCCGACATCATCGCCATCGCCCGCATGTACTCGCGTTCGGCCGGAGTCGCCCGTTCGAAGCGGGACCCGAAGAACCCGACGGCCAGTTCGGCCTCCGCCTCGGGTGCGGCTACCCGCACGTCCGCTGCGGTGATCGGCGAGCGTGGCGCGTGATCCCAGGTCGCCTTGCCGTACGCCTGGACGAAGTAGGGGTAGCCGCCGGACTTCTCGTAGAGCAGGTCGAGGGCCTTCTGCTCGTACTCCACCTCCTCGCGCTCGGCCGGCGCGCAGAGCGCCCGGTCGGCGGCGATCCGGTCGAGCCGGTCGATGCGTTGATAGCGGAACAACCGTTCGGAGTACGACTTGGCGGCGCTGAGCACCGCCGGCAGGTGCGGAAGGCCGGCGCCGACGACGATCAGCGGCGCGCCGAGCTGGGACAGCTCATGGCAGGCGGCGCAGAGCGCGGACACGTCCTCCGGGCCGAGGTCCTGCATCTCGTCGATGAAGATGGCGATGCCGGTGCCGACGTCGCTGGCCACCGCGGCGGCGTCACTGAACAGCTCGACCAGGTCGATCTCGATGTCGCCGGAGTCGGCCCGGCCGCTGGCGGCCGGCACGTCGATGCCGGGTTGCCACCTGTCGCGCAACTTCGTGGCGGCACCCGGCCGGCCGGTCGGGGTGGACCGCTGGGCGAACGCCTTGAGGACGCCGAGGAACGCGTCGATCCGGTCCGGTGCGCGGTGGCGGGGGGCGAGCTCCCGGACCGCCATGTGCAGCGCGGCGGCGACCGGTCGGCGCAGCGACTGGTCGGGTCGAGCCTCGATCTTGCCGCTGCCCCAGAGGCGGTTGATCGCCTGTGACCGGAGGGTGTTGAGCAGGACCGTCTTACCGACGCCCCGCAGCCCGGTGAGCATCAGGCTCCGCTCGGGTCGACCTCGGGCGATGCGTTCGAGCACGATGTCGAAGACGTCCAGCTCCCGCCCCCGCCCAGCGAGTTCGGGCGGACGCTGGCCGGCGCCCGGCGCGTACGGGTTGCGGACCGGATCCACGCATCGCAGATTATCGGGCCATCTAGCTGCGAGGCTAGACATGGATAGATGGGGCTACCGGCGTGTCGAGGCCGTCGACCACAAACTAGGGCTGTCTAGCGTCCACGCTAGACAGCCCTAGTTTTGGCAATCGATCCGGTACCCCCGATCGGGCTACCTCTTCTTCAGGCAGAGCACGTAGTCGAACAGGTCGACCGAGTTGTCGTGCACATAGTTCGCTGTCGCCTGCGGCGCGAGCAGCTCGCACCGGTCGCCGTCAGTCGTCGCCGGGATGCGCAACAACACCTGGTAGGTGTTCGGCCCGCACGGCACCTTCCGCAGCTCCGCAGCGTCCTCACTGCCGTCGTTCACCACGCAGTCACCCCGCGCGAACTCCTCGTCCGGGGTCGGCGCGGCCGGCGTCGGGACGTCGCTGGGCAGAGCGGGTGGCGCGACCGGGGCGCTCGTCGACGGAGCACGCGCGGCGTCGCTGCCGGCGTCGGCCAGCTTCCAGACTGCCCAACCGGCCAGGCCGAGGCACGGACAGAGGACCAGCAGCGCCACCACAGTGATGATGAGAGCGACATTGCGACCGGTCTTCTTCACCGGGGCCACGGGCGGCATCCCGTAGCCGCCGGGCGGCTGCTGACCCCACGCCACGGGCGGTTCACCCGGGACCGGCCCGGCCGGCTGACCGGGCATCGGGCCCGCCGGTGGGTACGGCCCGGGCGGTGGGTAACCCGGCGCTGACGCGGGCGGGGTCGGCCCGGCTGGTGGGTAACCCGGTCCCGAGGTGGGCGGGGTCGGGCTGGCTGGCGGGTACGGGCCGGGCGGTGGGTATCCCGGGCCCGAGGTCGGCGGCGGTACCCACATCGGCGTGGTCGGCGGCTCCGGGTTGGTGGGCGGCGGCCCCCACAGGGGTGTCGTCGGTGGTTCCGCACCGGTCGGCGGCGGACCCCACTGCTGCCGGGTCGGGTCCTCCGCCGGCGGGATGCTCGACTGCGGCACTGTCGGGTCGACAGGTGCTGAGCTGGGCGGGCGCTGGTACGGGTCGTCCGGCTGATCGGAACCCGCAGGTCCGTAGGTCGTCATGTCATCCCCGGGGGTGGGTGGTCTCAGCGTTGCTTGAGGCAGAGGACGAAGTCGAGAGTGTCCAGCTCACTGTCGAAGAAGTACCAGTTGGTGTAGCCCTCGACCTTGCCGCACTTGGCCTCGGCGTCCCGCTCGCCGCTGGTCGGGCCGTCGATCCGGCTCAGCACCTGGTACGACTTCGCCGTACAGCCGCTGATCAGCAGCTTGGGCTTGCCGCCGGCGGTGCCGTCGTTGCGGACACACTGGCCGACCTTCGCGAACCGGGGATCGGCCGACGACTCCGGAGCCGCGGCGCTCGGCGCGGGCTCGACCGCGTCCGCGCTGGGCTCACCCTCGGCGGCCGAGTTGCTCGGCGCGGCAACGGGCACCGGGTCGCTCGGCCCACTGCGGAACCAGAACACGCCGGCCACGGCCACCACCAGCAGGACGACGACGGCCAGGACCGCGATCAGCGGCCCCCGTCCGCTGCGACGCGGCGCCGGATCCTCGCCGTACGGCCCATCGGGCCGGTACGGCTGCCCCTCGTACGTCGGCTGGTACGGGCCGCTGCCGTAGGGCGTGCGGGGATCGTGGCCGTAGGGCGTCTCCGCCCCGCCACCGTACGGCGTGTTCGTTGCGCCATAGGGCGCGCCGGGCATGGCACCGTAAGGCGCTGTGGGTGGACCGCCGTACGGCCCGGGGCGCCCCTGTGACGCGGGCGGGTACGACGAAACCGCCGGCGGGTACGGCTCCGGCGTGGGCGAGTAAGACGGAACCGCCGGCGGGTACGGCTCCGGCGCGGGCGGGTAGGGCGGCTGCCGTGGGTGGCCCGGCGTGTCGTCGGGTCCCTGCCCACGCCACGGCCCGGGGTGGCCGCCCCCCGGATGTCCGTAGTTCGTCATGCCGCCCTCCTGCACAAGTGGTGAGAGGCCGGCCACCAAAGCGCGACGCGGGCTCCGAGGTCACCGTAGCGTGGTCCACTGATGAGCTCACCTCCACCGAGCGTCGCGGCCCTCGACGGCCGTCGCGCCAGCACCACGCCGACAGTGATCTGGACCGCGTTGATCGTGGTCTACCTGCTGTGGGGTTCGACCTACCTGGCCATCCGGATCGCCGTGGAGACGTTGCCTCCGCTGCTGTCGGCCACCCTCCGCTTCGCCGTGGCCGGCCTGATCCTCGCGGTGGTGCTGAGACTGCGTCGTGGGCCCGGCGCACTGCGCGTGGACCGACGGCAACTCGGCTCGGCCGCGTTGGTAGGGGTGCTCCTCCTCGCCGGTGGCAACGGCCTGGTGGTGCTCGCCGAATCAGGGCCGCCCGGGGTGGCGGTGCCGTCCGGCATCGCCGCGCTGCTCGTGGCCACGGTGCCACTGCTGGTGGTGCTGTTGCGCTCGGCCACCGGGGACCGGCCGCCGATCTGGACGATCGCCGGAGTCACAGTGGGCTTCGTCGGCCTCATCCTGCTGGTGCTGCCCGGTGGCAGTTCGGCTGCGGTGCCGCTGCTCGGTGCACTGACAGTGGTGGCGGCGGCCGCCTCGTGGTCGGTCGGCTCGTTCCTGTCCGGCCGGATCCGCATGCCCGCCGACCCATTCGTGGCCACCGTGTACGAGATGGTGGCCGGCGCGCTGGTGCTGGCGGTCGTCGCCGCCTGGCGTGGCGAACTCGCCGACTTCCACCCGGCGGAGGTCAGCACCCGGTCCTGGTTGGCGCTCGGCTACCTCATGGTGGCCGGTTCGTTGGTGGCCTTCACCGCGTACGTCTGGCTGCTGCAGAAGGCGCCGATCTCGCTGGTGTCCACGTACGCCTACGTGAACCCGGCCGTCGCGGTGGCACTCGGGGCGCTGCTGGTGGCCGAGCCGATCACCCCGCAGGTGCTGCTCGGCGGTGCCGTCATCGTCGCCGGCGTCGCCCTCGTGGTCACCACCGAACGGCCGCGTCGGAAGGGCACGGGTTCACGATCGGGGGCCACCCCGGAACGCGACCGCCAGTAACGTCCGGCAGATGTCGGCCGCCGCGCTGGTGTCGATCGCGCTGCTCGGCGCGCTGGTCGGGTCCGTCGTACCCCAGGTGTCGCGACACTTCGCTACGGCGGACGCCCGGACCCGGGCGTTGCCGGGGCCGTGGCCGGTCCGGCATCCGTGGGTCGACCCGATGGTGGCGACCGCCGTCTTTGTCGGCGCAGCCTTCGCCGTGGGGGCCGACCCGGCGTTGCCGGTGTTCCTCGCTGTCGCGGCGGTCGGCCTGGTCCTGGCGCGGGTCGACCTGGCCTGCCTGCGACTCCCCGACCCGTTGGTCTTCGTCGCCGGGATGCTGGCCCTCGGCGGTCTGACCTTCGCGGCGCTGCTCGCCGGCACACCCGGCCGGCTGCTCGGCGCCCTGGCTGGTGCGACGACAGCAGCCGCCGCGCACGTGCTGCTGGCCCTGCTGCCCGGCTCCCGGCTGGGCTTCGGGGACGTGAAACTCGCCGCCGTCCTCGGCCTGCCGCTCGGCTGGCTGGGCCGGGACACCCTGCTCACCGGGCTGCTCCTGCCGCACCTGCTGCACGGCGGCCTGGTGCTCGGTCTCCTGGCCGCGCGGCGGGTCCGTCGACAAACCCTGCTACCGCTCGGTCCAGCCCTCCTGGTAGGCACCTGGCTAGCCATCCTCATAACCTGAAACCCCTCGGCCCCGCCCCGCCCCGCCCCCACCCCGCCCCCGGCCGCGCCGATCTTGCAGTTTCTGCGGCGGCATAAGGCGCATCCCACGCATAACGGCAACCGAAAGTGCAAGATCGGCGGACCCCGGCGGACCCCGGCGGACCCGGCGGACCCGGCGGATCGGCGGACCCGGCGGACCCCGGCGGGGCCGGGCTCGACGCTCAGATCAGGCGGAGTTGGCGGTCTTTGGGGCGGCGGGGTTCGGCTTCGCCGAAGCGTTCGAAGAGGCCCGGGTCGATGGTGCCGAGGAAAGGCGAGGGCGAGCAGTCGCGCTCGGTGCCGTGGCGGGTGCGGCGGGCGGCGTGACTGACGTACAGCCGGTCCTGGGCCCGGGTGAGGCCGACGAAGAAGAGGCGGCGTTCCTCGGCGACCGCGTCGTCGTCAGGGGTCGAGCCCGGCCAGCGCAGCGGCAGCAGCCCGTCCTCGACGCCGACCAGGAACACCACCGGGAACTCCAGGCCCTTCGCGGCGTGCAGGGTGAGCAGCGTGACGGCCTCGGCGCGCGGGTCGAGCGCGTCCACCTCCGCGCCGGTGGCCAACTGGGACAGGAAGGTCTCCAGGTCGTCGCCGCAACGTCGGGCCAGCGGGGTCAGCAGGTCCACTGCCGAGCGGACGTCCTCGGGACGGACGGCGCTGGCCGCGCCGTCGAGGGTGGGCACGGCGAACCGTTCGGCGACCACCTGACCGGCGAGCCGCACCCGGGCGGCGAGTGAGCCGGCCAGACCGTCGGCGTGCCGTAGCTCGCGGGCGATGGCCGCCACCCCGGGCCGATCCCGCAGCCGGTCGTGGGAACGCTTCTGCACGGGGATGTTCGCCCGGGTCAGGGCGTCGACGATCGGGGCGGCCTGCGCGTCGGTGCGGTACAGCACGGCGATGTCGGAGAACGACAGGGAGGTGGACCGGCCGTCGATGCGTCCCGAGTCCAGTGAGCGGTGCGACAGCCCTCCGACCAGGTCGTCGACGGTACGCACCACGAAGTCGGCCTCCTCGGCCACCGACGCCGCCGGGTATCGCCCGACCAGCGGGGCCTCCGGGTCGAGCCGGGCCGGGTCCAGGCGTCGGCCCCGGACCAGCGAGGACGGTGCGATGGCCTGCACGGCGGCGGCCAGGATCGGGGCCGACGAGCGGTAGTTGCGGTTGAGTCGGACCAGTCGGGCGTCGGTGAAGTCCTCGGAGAAGCGCAGGAAGTAGCCGACGTCGGCACCCCGGAACGAGTAGATCGCCTGGTCCGGGTCGCCGATCGCGCAGAGGTTGCCGTCGGCGGGGCTGAGCAGCCGCAGCAGTTCGTACTGCACCTCGTCGACGTCCTGGTACTCGTCGACGAAGATCCACCGCCAGCGGTCCCGGTACCGTTCGACAAGCTTCCGGTCGGCCCGCAGCAGTTCCACCGGCACTGTCACCAGCTCGTCCAGGTCGACCAGGTCCTGCTTGCGGAGCAGCGAGGTGTAGGCGGCACTGTCGTCGCCGGCCTCGGTGCGGGCCGCCGTCCGCTCGGCGTCGTCGGCTATCCGGAAGTGGGCCGGGAGACCGGCCGTGTCGGCGTTCTCCCGCAGGATGGTCAGCCCCAGTGCGTGGAAGGTGCCGACTGTGACGTCCTCGGCGACCGGGCCGAGCAGGTTGTCGAGGCGGTGCCGCAACTCCTCGGCGGCCCGGCGGGTGAACGTGATCGCGAGGCACTGCTCGGGGAAGACGTTCAGCTCCGCGCAGAGGTACGCGATCCGGTGGGTGAGCGTCCTGGTCTTCCCGGTGCCGGGACCGGCCACGATGAGCAGCGGCCCGCCAGGTGCGGAGGCGGCCACCCGTTGCATGGCGTCCAGTCGGTCCAGCAGGCCGGTGCCCACCTCTTCCATGCCGGAGAGCATCGGCTCGAACGGCTCGTGCGGAGACGGCGGCGGCGCGATCGGTGGCGCGGGCGCCGGGGCCGGCTTCCGCTTCGGCTCCGCCTTGGCCGCCGCCGGGCGCCTGGCCGCGACCCGGGGCGCCGACTCCGTGGGTCGTCGCTGCGCCGGCACCGGTACGTCGAACAGCGTCTCCTGCGCCCCCAACTCGGCGGGGTCGAACAGTGTGATCACGCCGTACTCGCCGTCGTAGCCGGGCACCCGGCGCACGTCGCCGCGCCGCAGCCGCCCGATGCCCTCGGCCAGCAGCTCACCACCGGCCTGCGCGATGTCACTCAGCGGAGTCGTGGTCAGGATCTCCAGTTCGGGGCCGAGTGCGGCAAGCAGTTCGTTGAACCGCCCCTCGACCTTCTTCGACCGGGCACCCACCTTGTTGATCTCGCCGAGGATTTCGGCAAGTGGCACCAGGTGGGTCACGTCCCGGGCGTGCGCCGGCCGGTGCCCGTCCGGGCGGTCGGCCAGCTCCTCGATCCGGCTGAGGACACCAACGGTGAGGGGTTTGCCGCACTCGGGGCAGCGCCCGTCGGCGGCCCGGGTGCGCTCCGGAGACCAGTTGATCCCACACAACCGGTGCCCGTCCGCGTGGTACTTGCCCTCCTCGGGGAAGAACTCGATCGTCCCGGCCAGGCCGTCACCGGTACGCAGCGCCTCCCGAACGGCGAAGTAGTCCCGTTGGGCGGTCAGCACCGTCGCCTCCCGGCCCAGCGCGGGCGGCGAGTGCGCGTCCGAATTGGACACCAGTTGGTAGCCGTCCAGACTGCCGAGCCGCCAGTTCATCGCGGGGTCGGAGGAGAGCCCGGTCTCCACTGCGAAGATGTGCTCGGCCAGGTCTGCGTAGCAGTCCGCGATCGCGTCGAAGCCGGACTTCGAGCCCAGCGCGGAGAACCAGGGCGTCCAGATGTGCGCCGGCACCAGGTAGCCGTCCGGGCTGGCCTCCAGGGTGATCTCCAGCAGGTCGCGGGAGTCCAGTCCGAGGATCGGCCGGCCGTCGGAGCCGAGGTTGCCGATCCGGCCGAGCGCGGTGTTGAACCGGGCCACCGCCTCAAGGTCCGGCAGGTAGATCAGGTGGTGCACCTTGCGGGTCCGGTCGTCCCGCTTGTAGATGGTGGAGATCTCCACGCTCAGCATGAAACGGACCGCGTCCGCCTCCGCCGTCCCGGCGAGCCGGGGTGGCAGCCGCCGGGCGATGTCCCGTTCCGCCTCCGGGTCGAGCCGGTAGAGCCCCGGCTCGGCCGGGCGCAGCGTCTCCCGTAGGTGGTCGTACCAGGCGGGATGGGTGAAGTCGCCGGTGCCGAGCAGGCCGATGCCCTTACGCCGGGCCCACCACGCGAGATTCGGCAGGGTGAGGTCACGGCTGCACGCGCGCGAGTATTTCGAGTGGATGTGCAGGTCCGCGACGAATGGCGGTAGGCCACCGGGGGGTACGGCGCTGAACGGGGGCACGCCGCATCCTGTCACGCCCGCCGCGCCGGCCACCCGCCGCCACGCGCGGACGTGACCTCCGCTATGCCGAGCGCAGCTCGACCAGACTGATCTGCGGCTCCGCGCCGACCCGGACCGGCGGGCCCCAGAAACCGGCGCCGTTCGTCACGTAGACCTTCGTGCCGTCGACCTCACCGAGCCCGCTGACCACCGGCTGTTCCAGCCGGACGGCCAGGTTGAACGGCACCATCTGCCCGCCGTGGGTGTGCCCGGACAGTTGCAGGTCGACGCCGTACCGGGCCGCCTCCTTGGCTGCGGCCGGCTGGTGCGCGAGCAGGACCACGGGCCGGCTCGGGTCACGGTCGCCGAGGGCGGCGGCGAAGTCCGGTGGCGCGGCGAGGCCGGTGCCCGCCGCGGTGAGGTCGTTGACACCGGCCAGGTCGAGCACACCGCCCCGGGCCTGGATCTCCTGCCGCCGGTTCTGGAGCACCCGCAGACCGAGCCGGTCGACCTCCTGCACCCACTCCTCCACGCCGGAGTAGTACTCGTGGTTGCCGGTCACGAAGAAGCTGCCGTAGCGGGAGCGCAGGTCACGCAGCGGCTCCGCGGCCGAGCCCAACTCGGCGACGGAGCCGTCGACCAGGTCACCGACGACAGCGACGATGTCCGCGTCGAGCCGGTTGATCGCGGCGACGATCCGCTCGGTGTGCGCCCGGCCGCGCAGCGGGCCGAGGTGGATGTCGGAGACGGTGGCGATGCGCAGCCCGTCCATGCTGCGGGGGAGTTTGGCGAGCGGGATCCGTACCCGGTCGAGCTGCGGCGGGCCGAGGGCGGTGCGGACGCCGTACCCCACGATGCCGGTGGCGGTGAGGCCGGCGAAGATGGCCGCCCCACGGGCGAGCAGCAGCCGACGGGACTGGTCGTGGTCGGGTGCCGTGACGGCGTCGGCGTCGGCGGCCGGCGGCTCGGTCGGCCCGGCGGCACCGACGAGCACCGGTTCCGGGGCGGCGGTGGTCGGCTCCGCGGCGACCACCCGGCGGCGCAGCACCAGCCGGGTGACGAGCATCGGGACTTCCAGGACGACCAGCACGATCAGCAGGTAGAACATCACCGCGAGCCACAGGTAGCCCGGCCAGGCGAGCCAGTAGAGACCGGCCTGTGTGCCGGCCATCGTGGCCGGCACGAGCAGCGCCAGCACCAGGGCGGCGATCCCGCCGACGCGCCGAAGGCGGCCCGGTGTGGTGGTGTCCCGAACGAGCCGCTTCCACAGGTAGAGGTGGATGAGACCGGTGACCAGCGCCAGGACACCCACGAACCCCAGAACCGCAATCATGTGTGCGCCTTCCTCAGCCGCCCGCGAACGGGGGCAGGACATCGATCGTGGCCCCGGCCGGCAGGGGTGCTTGACGATCATGACAGGTGACACCGTCGACGAGGAAACTCGCCACCCGCAGCACGGCGGCGAGGCGGTCGCCGTGGCGCCGGGTCAACTCGGCAGTGAGGTCGTCGAGTGACCGCCCGGCGGGAACTGCCTCCTCGGCACGGCCGACGGCGGCGCGGGCGCCCGCAAAGTAGCGGACGGTGAGCGGTGTCGCCGGCACGCTCAGCCTCCGATCGCGGACATGGGGCGGGTCGGCTGAAGGAAGGTGGGATCGTCGATGCCGTGCCCGGCGCGTTTGCCCCACATCGCGGCACGCCACCGCCGGGCCAACTCGTCGTCGTCGACGCCGGTGCGCAGCGCGGTGCGCAGATCCGACTCCTCGGTGGCGAAGAGGCAGGCGCGGACCTGGCCATCGGCGGTCAGGCGGGTGCGGTCGCAGTCCCCGCAGAACGGGCGGGTGACGCTGGCGATCACACCGACCCGGGCGGGGCCGCCGTCGACCAGCCAGGTCTCCGCCGGTGCCGCGCCGCGCTCGGCCGGGTCGGGGCTGAGATCGAACACGGTACGCAGGGACGCCAGGATCTCCTCGGCGGTGACCATCGTGTCGCGGGCCCAACCGTGCTGGGCGTCCAGCGGCATCTGCTCGATGATCCGAAGCTGGTAGTCGTGATCGAGGGCGAAGCGCAGCAGCGCCGGTGCCTCGTCCTCGTTGACGCCACGCATCAGCACTGAATTGATCTTCACGGGGCTGAGCCCGGCGGACGCCGCCCCGGCCAACCCGGCCAGGACCGCGTCGAGACGCGGACGACGGGTGAGCCTGGTGAACCGGGCCGGGTCCAGTGTGTCGAGTGAGACGTTCACCCGGTTTAGGCCGGCGTTACGCAGCGCGGGGGCCAGCCGGTCCAACCCGATGCCGTTCGTGGTCAGCGAGACCCGGGGGCGGGGATCGAGGGCGGCGACCGCCGTCACGATGTCGACGAGCCCGGGTCGGATCAGCGGCTCACCGCCGGTGAAGCGCACCTCGGTCACGCCGAGCAGCTCGACAGCCACCCGGACCAGCCGGACGATCTCGTCGTCGGTCAGCAGCTCCGGGCCGGCGAGCCACGGCAGCCCTTCCGCCGGCATGCAGTAGGTGCAGCGCAGGTTGCACTTGTCGGTGAGGGACACGCGCAGGTCCCGGGCGACGCGGCCATACCGGTCGACGAGGACCCCGTCGGTCCCCGGGGCGACGGTCACCTGTCGACCGTAGCGCGCTCGGCCCGGCCCAGGACGGCACGGACGCTCTGCACGACCACATCTCGGTAACTGGCGCCGAACAGTGCGGTGTGCACGAGCAGCAGGTGCAGCTGATGCACTGGCACGCGATCACGCCAACCGTCCGACAGCGGCCAACTCTCCCGGTAGGCGGCCAGCACTCGATCCAGGTGGGGGACGCCGCCGAAGAGGGCGAGCTGGGCGAGATCCGTCTCCCGGTGGCCACCGTGCGCCGCCGGGTCGACGAGCCAGGCCCGGT
Organism: Micromonospora sp. NPDC005710; assembly: GCF_040630995.1. NCBI lineage: Bacteria > Bacillati > Actinomycetota > Actinomycetes > Micromonosporales > Micromonosporaceae > Micromonospora > Micromonospora sp. NPDC005710. The sequence goes on from NZ_JBEXYP010000011.1 coordinate 180,452, forward strand.
CGTCGGCACCCCACAGGACGTTGCCCGGCCACAGGTCGCCGTGGATGCGTGCCGGCGGTTCGTCGCCACCGAGGCCGTCGAGGCGACCGATCACCCGCTCCACCAGAGCGGCATCGGCGCTGGTCAGCGCGCCTCCGTCGACCGAGCGTCGCAGGTAGGGGGCGAGGCGCCGCTCGGCGAACCAGGTCGACCAGCGCCCGTCGGTGCGGGTGTTGTCCGCCGGGAGCGAGCCGATGAACCCGGGCCAGGCGGCACCGAAGGCGGGAGCGCCCGCCCGGTGCAGCCCGGCCAACTCTCGGCCGAAGCGTTCCGCGGCCTCCGGCGTCGGCTCGCCGGGCTCCACCCAGTCGAGCGCCAGCAGCTCCGGCAACACCACGATCACCTCGGGTACGCCCACAGTGCCCGCCTCCCGCAGCCAGCGCAGGCCGGCGGCCTCGGCGGCGAAGAAGCCCTCCGGTGCCTGTCGGTCGGCGCCCTCCGGCCAGGACTTGGCGAAGACGGAGTGGCCGTCGTCGAGGGTGAGCCGGGCGGCGGCGCAGATGTTGCCACCGGCCACCGGCGTCTCCCGGAGCCGCTGGTGGGTCCGGAAGGTCGGGAGGTGTGCCGGATGCGCGCGCAGGTACGCCAGGTCCATCAGCGCACGGTAACCGCTCCTTCCGACAGCCAGGTGTCGCCCGCTGACATCGGTGCTCTTTCCGCACTCGTAGATGCGGCATGAGCAGGTAGAACACGTTCAGTAACTGTGGATAAGCCGCGTGTCATCCACAGGGGTGGCAGGGCCCGGTGCCCCCGCCGCAGGCTTCCGACATGACCTCGACCGACCGCCCTCAGCTCGCCGTCCGCTCACCCGCCGACCTGATCGCCGCCGTGCCTTACCTGCTGGGGTTCCACCCCACCGACAGTGTGGTCGCCGTGGCCCTGGTCGGACGACAGATCGTCTTCGCCGCCCGGGCGGACCTGCCCGACCCGATGGAGGTGGGCGGGCTGGCCGGGCACCTGGCCGGGGTGATCCGCCGGCAGGGCGCGGAGGCCGCGACCGTCGTGGGTTACGGGCAACCGGAGCTGGTCACCCCGGCCGTGGACGCGGTGCGCGACGCGCTGCACGACAGAGGGCTGGACGTGCTCGACGCGCTGCGGGTCACCGACGGCCGCTGGTGGTCCTACCTGTGCACCGAGCCGGACTGCTGCCCGCCCGAGGGTCGTCGCTACGACCCGACCGCCAATCGGGTGACGGCTTCGGCGGTCTTCGCCGGTCAGGTCGCACTCCCCGACCGGGCCGCCCTGGTGGCACAGGTGGCGTCGGTGGACGGCCCGGCCCGGGACGCGGCCCGCGCCGCCGCCGCCCGCGCCGAGCGGAGACTTGCCGAGTTGATGGAACAGGCGCCCGAAAGCGACCTGCTCGGGGCGCGGGCGCTTCGCGCCGCCGGGGTGGCGGCAGTCCGCGAGGCCCAGCGCCGGCAGCGGCGTGGTGAACGGCTCGACGACGACGAGGTGGCCTGGCTGAGCCTGCTGATGACCCACCTGCCGGTCCGTGATCACGCGTGGGAACGCACCGACGGGCGGGACGGCGACATCGCCCTCTGGACCGACGTGTTGCGCCGCGCCGAGCCGGAGGTGGCCGCCGCTCCCGGTGCGTTGCTGGCGTTCGCCGCCTGGCGCGCCGGGCAGGGCGCGTTGGCGGCGGTCGCGCTCGAACGCACGCTCAGCCTGCACCCCGACTACTCGCTCGCCCTGCTGATTGACGACCTGCTCCGACGTGGCGTGCCGCCGGCCGAGCTGGACGGCTGGCCGTCGGTCGGGATGCCCGGTGTCATCCGTCCCCGCCGAAGGAGCCGACGTGGCCGCCGCTGATCGGCCTCGCCGTGGAGATGGTAATACCGACGGTGCTACCAAAATTGATACGCTGGAGGACATGACAGTGAAGCGCTCCGTGAGCCTCCCCGACGACGTCGCACAGTGGCTCGACCAGCAGCCCAACGTCTCGGCCGCGATCACTTCGGCGGTCCGGGTCCAGATGGCCCGCGTGCACCTTGACGAGGTGCTGCGGCGGGCCGGCATCGAGGTGACCGAGGCGGGCAGGGCGCGGTGGCGGGAGCGGCTGGCGACGCCCATTCCCGCCGATGCCTTGGCCGAGGGGCGTCGGATGCTGGGGCACGCCGGATGAGTGATCAGATCGCTGTCGTGTTCGACGCGTCGGCGTTGACGGCCTACCTCGAGGGCAATGTCTCGGTGGGGGAGTTGATGCTGGAGGTCGGCGAGGAGGGGCGGCAGGTGGCCATTCCGGCTACCTGCCTGGCGGCTGCCTACGCGAGCGTGGCCGACGAAATCGACGCCGCGCTACTGGCCCTGATGATCGCTGCCCCGATGATCCGCCTGCTGCCGCTGGCCTCCGAGGATGTGCAACAGACCGGCAAGCTGGCCCGCTCCGTTGACGGCGACATCTCGTTCGGGCATGCCGCGCACGCGGCGCTCACGCACGAGGCGCACTACGCGACCGCGCAACCCACGGCAGCCGCGAAGGTGCTTCCCACCAACTGGAGCATCCTCGAGGTGGTCTGAGGTGCACCAAGGCACCCGCGCACCGCTTGACGCCTGTTGCGTCGCCGCCCCTGCTGATCAGCGTATCGACAGCGGTAGGCGGACTGCCGGTGGCAGCGGTCCCCGCGTCGGGCTCGTCTGGAACGACTGGATCATGAAGGCCGCGAGACGACGGGCGGCTGCCAGACGTCTGGCAGCCGACTCGGCTCGGATGCCCTCGTTGGCCATCAGCGCCAGGATCAGATCCTCCAGGACGAAGTCGTCCCGCAGCTCCCCCGTCGCTCGCGCGCGGTCGACGAGTTCGGCAAGCATGCGCAGTGTTCGGGTGCGGTCGGCGGTGAAGCCGGCTTCCTGGGGAAGCTGGCTGATGAAGGCACGGGCAAAGCCCCGATCGTGGGCATGCGTCTCCATCAGCTTCTCCACCACCAGTCGGAAACCCAGCCAGGCGTCGGGCTGCGCAAGGCCCTCCTCGACGACCGTCGAACACACTGTCATCTGTTCGGCGAACGCTTCGGCGAGCAACGCGTCCTTCGTGGGGAAGTGCCGGTAGATCGTGGCGGCGCCGACCTGTGCCCGCCGTGCGATCTCCCGGATCGGGACGTCGAGGCCGTTCGTCGCGAACGCCAGACGAGCGACGGCCAGGATGCGTTCCCGGTTGTCACGCGCATCCGAGCGCTGAGCTTGTCTCACTTCGGCCGTCACCGGTCTCACTTTAGCTAACCGGACGGGGTGCTCCGTTACGTTCGGCCCCATGAGAGCTGTCGTATTCGCCGAGTTCGGGCCGCCCAGCGTCGTGCACGTCGCCGAGGTCGTCACCCCGCACGCCGGGCCGGGTGAGGTCCGCATCGCCGTCCGGGCGTCCGGGATCTCGACGGGGGAGGTGCACATCCGCTCGGGAAAGCTTGCCGACCTGGTGCCCGTGACGTTTCCGTGGCGGACCGGCTTCGACGCGGCTGGCGTGGTCGACGAGGTTGGTGACGGCGTCACCGACGTCACCATCGGCGATCAGGTGTTCGGCCTGACCTCGCCGGCCACGCGTGGCGCCAACGCCGACCACGTGGTGCTGAGCGCGTGGGCCGGTAAGCCCGCCGCCTGGAGCTGGGCGGAGGCGGGCGGCGCGGGCGGCAGCGTCGAGACGGCCACTCGCGTCCTCGATCGGCTCGGGGTCGCAGCGGGGCACACAGTGCTGGTGAACGGCGCGGCCGGCGCGGCCGGCAGTGTCGCCGTCCAGGTCGCGGCCGCCCGCGGCGCCGTTGTCATCGGCACTGCCAGTGAACGCAATCACGACTTCCTGCGTTCGCTCGGCACGATGCCGACGACGTACGGCCCCGGGCTGCCCGAGCGAGTCAGCAGGTTGGCGCCGGACGGGGTCGACGCGGTCTTCGACTGCGCGGGGGGAGCACTGCCCGACCTGATCGCCATCGCCGGAGATGCGGCACGCGTGGTGACGATCGCCGATTTCACGGCTGCCGCCCACGGCGTCCACCTGTCGCACGGCGCACCCGCGGACCGGACCGGCAAGGCGGTGGGGTCCGGTGCCGACGTGCTCGCGGTACACGGCCTCGACATCGCGGTGCGGCTCGCCGAGGCCGGGCGCTTGCACATTCCCGTGGCGGCAACGTTCCCGCTGACCGAGGCCGCCGCCGCACACGAGTTGAGCGAGGCGCCGCACGCACCCGGAAGGATTGTTCTGATCCACTGACGCTCGTCCGGTGCGGCTCTTCCGGCAACGCCCTCCGTCGAAGGATGTACGCGTTCCTCCTGTCCACGGCCGACGCGACAGGGCCGGCGCCGCCGGAGAATGATCTCGTGGCTCTTCCCCGCGTCGGTACGACATGACCCCCGAGTTGCTGCTGTCGCTCGCCGGGCTGGCGTTGATCGACAGCACGAGCATCGGCACCCTCTTCATCCCGGTCTGGTTGCTGCTCGCCCCCGGGCCGGTGAACGTCCGGCGGATCCTGGGCTACCTCGCCACCATCGCGACGTTCTACCTGGCAGTGGGTCTGCTGCTGGTCTGGGGCGGCAGCACACTTGGCGAGGCGCTGGGCGGTGCCCTGGACAACCGGGGTGTCCTCTGGGCGCAACTCGTCCTGGGCATCGGAATGCTGGCGCTCAGTTTCCGCTACGACGGTAAGCGTCGCCCCCGTACCGGTGGTGTGTTGCGCTGGCGGGACCGTGCCACCGCCGGAGATTCCTCGGCCCGCTGGCTGGTCGGGCTCGCGCTGCTCGCGGCGCTCGCCGAGGTGGCGACGATGCTCCCGTACCTCGGTGCGGTGGGCCTGTTGGCCACCTCCGGGGTGGGAGCGGCAGGCGTGGCAGGGCTGCTCGCCGGGTACTGCCTGGTCATGGTGCTGCCGGCGGTGTTGTTGTTGGGTGCCAGGGTGGCCCGCCCGCGACTGGTCGAGCCGATGCTGGCCCGCCTGAACACCTGGATCGTCACGAAGGCGGGCAGTGCGTTGGGCTGGATTCTCGGCATCGCCGGGTTCCTGATCGCCCGCGACGCCGCCGCACAGCTCTCCCTGTTCGACCTGATCATCCGGATCCGTAGCTGACGGGCCAGTCGCCTCAGGTTGGCTGCTCCACGGTGATCCGGTGCGGCCCGCTGTAGACGTTCATGGTTTGGCCGCGCAGGAAGCCAACAAGCGTCATCCCCGCCTCGTCGGCCAGTTCGACGGCGAGGGTGCTCGGGGCGGACACCGCGGCCAGCAACGGCAATCCCGCCATCCACGCCTTCTGGGTCAGCTCGAAGCTGGCCCGTCCGGAGACCAGCAGCAGGTGCCCGGCGAGCGGCAGCCGGCGTTCCCGCACTGCCCAACCGATCACCTTGTCCACGGCGTTGTGCCGGCCCACGTCCTCCCGGAGCACCACCATCTCGCCGTCCCGGGTGAACAGGCCCGCCGCGTGCAGCCCGCCCGTACGGTCGAAGCCGCGCTGGGCCGCGCGTAACCGGTTGGGTAGTTCAGCGAGCAGCGTGGCCGGCACGCTGAGCGGGTCCGTCGCGACCGGGAACAACGAACGGGTGCGTACCGCGTCGATGCTGGCCTTGCCGCAGACCCCGCAGGAACTGGTCGTGTAGAAGTTCCGGGACGGGTCGGTGGTCGGTTCCGGTACGCCGGGGGCGAGCACCACGTCCACCACGTTGTACGTGTTCGGTGTCTCCGCGCCGGCGCAGAGCTGCGCGGTCAGCACGTCGTCGGTCGACCTGATCAGCCCTTCGGTCAGCAGGAACCCGATGGCCAGGTCCAGGTCGTCGCCAGGGGTACGCATGGTGACGGCGAGCGGCCGACGTCGCCCGGGGCCGGCCGGGCCGACCCGGATCTCCAACGGCTCCTCCACGGCGAGCGTGTCCGGCCGGCGGACCGACCCCTGCCCGCTGGTCGCCGCGTCCAGGTCGATCCGGAGTACGCCCCGTCGATCAGTTGCCCGTCCCATCCCGCCATCCTCCACCCCACCCCACCCCACCCGCACAACCCCCGCGCCCCCCACCCCACCCCGCGCGCGTTGATCATGAGGTTGGCCGTGCGTGTCGTCGGCGTGTCGAACGTCAACCTCATGATCACCGGGGCGGAGGGGTCGCGGGTGGGCCGGGTCCGGGGGCGGTCTGGTCGAGCGCCGGTACGGCTACGGTGGCCGGGTGGGGACGTACGCCGCGGTGGTGCTCTCGGGTGGGGCCGCCCGACGGATGGGCGGGGTCGACAAGTCCGCGCTTCCGGTCGGCGGCCGGCCGATGCGTGACCGGGTGCTGGACGCCGTCAGCGACGCGTCGCAGCGGGTGCTGGTCGGTGCGGTCGACGTCGTGCCGGCGGATGTACTCGTCGTCCGGGAGGACCCGCCCGGCGGGGGTCCGGTCGCCGCTACGGCGGCCGGCCTGGCGCTACTGAACGCTGACATCACACTGGTCGCGCTGCTCGCCGCCGACCTGCCGCTGCTCACCCGGGCCGCGATCGGCGACCTGCTGAAACACCTCGACGTCGAGAACCCCGCCACCACACCGCCCGGTGGCGGCCCGCTGGCGCGCAGCGGCACCGCTCCACCGCTGCCGACCACCAGCGGCCCCGCTCCGGCACCATCGGCTCGCGAGGGTTTCGCGTCGCCAGCCGATGACGGCGTCGCGCCGGCCCGGGGCGGCCTCGGCGGCGGCGAGTGGGGACACGACGGGGTGTGCTTCGTGGACGGGGACGGGCGGCGGCAGTCGCTCTGCGGTGTCTGGCGTGTCGCCGCGCTGCGGGCGGCAGTGGACCGGCTGACTGTCGAGCGGGGAGGCAGTCTGGCCGGGGCCCCGGTCCGGGCGCTGCTGGCCGGTCTCGTCGTACGGGAGGTGGCGTGGGCTGGCGAGGGCCCGCCGCCGTGGTTCGACTGCGACACTGACGAGGACGTACGCCGGGCGGAGGAGTGGGTGCGATGACGGTGATGGACGACTGGGTCACGGCGGTCTGCGCCGAGCTGGATCTGGACCGGGCCGCGGTGCCGGTGCCGGTGGTGCTGGATCTCGCCCGGGACGTCGCCCACCAGGTGTTGCGCCCGGGTGCGCCGGTCACCGCGTACCTCTTGGGGTTGGCGGTTGGTCGGGGCGCGGAGCCGGCGGACGCTGCGGCGCGGCTCAGCGCGTTGGCGGGCACCTGGCCGATCGGGTTGGCCGCCGACCCCGCGGACCCGGCGGCCCCCTGACCGTCGCTGTCCGCTGCATCAGCTCGGCGCCTGTCCGATCCCGGTCCGGGCTGATCCGGCCCACGGGCGGCGTGGGTAGGGTGATCGTGACGGACGGAGGCGATCATGACGGCTGACCACCCCTCGGCGCCGCACGGTGAGCTGCCCGGCGCTTCGACTGAGCCGGCGGAATCGATCCTGCTCGACGAGCCCAGCACCACCGACCTGCGGGCGAAGGTGACCGAGGCGTGGCGGGAGTTCGCCCGCGCGCTCGCCGTGCGGCTGCGGGAACTTCCCGTGGGCGCGCACCTCGACGTGACCCTGGACCCCACCGCTTCGGGCACCGGGGACGCCGTCTATTCGATCAGCGTGGACGTGGGCGCGGACGGGGTGTTGTCTGCCCGTGCGGTCGGAAACGCCACCCTGCCGGCGGGTTACCGACTGGACCGGGGTGGGGTGGCGGACATGGTCGCCCTCGGTTGGTCTCCGCCCGGGGTGGTCGCCGGCTCCGGCGGTTCGTTCGGGCTGAACGCCACGACGGCCGAGTCGACCCAGGTCGCCACGCTGCTGTCCCGCACGCTGCGGGACGTCTACGGTGCTCCGCACCCGGCTTTCCTCGTCTACCTGGTGCACGACGCCGAGGGCGAGCCGCTGGCGGTGGAACCGTTGGGCACGGCGCGCAGCGAGTTCGGGCCGGACGCCGACGTCGAGGCGGACCTCGAGGAGGCGTTGGCCGAGGCGGCTGCCGCGCAGGTGGAGCGGGACGACGTGCTCGACCTGGCCGACCGGGTCCGTACCGTGGTTTCCACGATGTTGAAGTCGGACGCCGACCAGTTGCAGGTCGACTCGGACGGCGACATCACCATCCGCGCCGGCTCGGCGATGGTTTTCGTGCGGGTGCGGGACAACCCGCCCCTGGTGGATGTCTTCTCCCCGGTGCTCACCGAGGTGGAGCCGACCGAGCGGCTCTACGTGAAGTTGTCCGAGCTGACGAACCGGATGCCCATCGGCCGCCTCTACTGCGCCGACGACACGGTGTGGGCGTCCATTCCGGTGTTCGGCCGCAACTTCCAGGCGACGCATCTGATGCTGGCCGTGCAGGTGATGACCGGTCTCGCCGACGAGTTGGACGACCGTCTGCACGGCGAGTTCGGCGGCAAGCGGTTCTTCGGTGAGGGTGACAAGCCGGTCCGACGCGACGATTCGGAGCACCGCACCGGCATGTACCTCTGAGACCCGATCAGGCCACGTCCAGCAGGGTCTTGCCGACTGTCGTGCGCGCCTCGATGGCGGCGTGCGCGTCGGCGGCCCGTTCCAGCGGGAAACGTTGGCCGATGAGCGGTCGCAGGCGGCCGGCCGCCGCGTCCGCCAGGGCCTGTTCGGTGTACGCCCGCAGCCGGGCGGGTGGCACGTCCGGCCGGATGATTCTGACCTGCCGTGCCGTGGCGGCCTCCCCCGACACCGGAGACCATTCGCCGCTCGCCAACCCGAAGCTGATCATCCGGCCGCCCGGAGGGAGCAGGTCGAAGGCGGCCCGGGCCAGCGGCCCGCCGACCCCGTCGAGCACCACGTCGACCCCGCCCACCGCGGCGCGGACCTGCTCGGCCCATTCGGGCAGCAGGTAGTCGACGGCCAGTTCGGCACCCAGGCCGGGTAGCAGGTCCACTTTGCGTGGCCCTCCGGCGGCGCCGATCACCCGGGCCCCGGCCCGGGCGGCGAGTTGCACCAGCAGGCTGCCCACGCCGCCGGCTGCGGCTTCCACGAGCACCCGGTCACCCGCGCGGACGCCGACCGCCTCGATCAGCATGGTGGCGGTGCGTCCGTCGGCCAGCAGCGCGACGCCCGCGTCCAGTGCCAGCCCGGCCGGCACCGCGATCGGCGCGGCGGCGTCCACTGCCGCGCGTTCGGCGTACCCGCCGGAACCTCCGGTGGCGCTGACCACCCGCTGCCCGACCACCGCCGGGTCGACGTCCGACCCGACTGCCGTGATCACCCCGCCGACGCCGTTGCCGGGGATCAGCGGAGGGGTGAGGCGGAACGGTCCGGGGCGACCGGAGCGCTGCTGCGTCTCGATGAAGGTGATGTTCGCGTGCGCGACGTCGATCAGCACCTGGCCGGGGCCGGGCACCGGGTCGGGTGCGGTGTCGGGCACCAGCACCTCGGGCCCGCCGAACTCCCGCAACCAGATCGCCCGCATCACAGCCCTCTCGGCCTCGATGGGCTGCCTCGCCCACTCGGGGGTCAGTCCACCTCCTCAACCTGGGTTGAGGTCAAGTGGGTGACGCTCAGGCGGACGGCCCGACGCCTGGCGACTCGACGAGCCGGGAGAGCACGATGGTGCTGCGCGTGGAGGTCACGAAGGATTCGGCCCGCAGCCGCTCCAGCGCGGCCTCCAGGTGGGAGATGTCGGCGGCGCGCAGGTGCACGAGCGCGTCCGCCTCCCCGGAGACGGTGTACGCGCCGACCACCTCGGGGTGTCGGCGGGCGGCCACGCCGATCTGGGCCGGGGTGGTCCGGCCGGCGCAGAACAGCTCGACGAACGCCTCGGTGGTCCAGCCGACGGCGGCCGGGTCAACGACAGCCGTGAATCCCCTGATCACACCGGTGGCCCGCAGTCGGTCGACGCGACGCTTGACCGCTGGGGCAGAGAGTGACACCCGAGCGCCGATGTCGGCGTACGACGCGCGGGCGTCCGCGACGAGTAACGCAATGATCCGCTGGTCTACCGCATCTATCTGCAACGTTCCGCCTCTGGGAAGCAACGCTTGTGGCTGTTTTCAACGTTCCACGGTACCTACTCTTGGTGACCGTGGACCAGCAGCGTTTGCCGCGAAAGCGGACATACCTCATGTGCTCGCCGGAGTACTTCGCGGTCGAGTACGCGATCAACCCCTGGATGGACGTGACCACCCCGGTCGACCGGGACCTGGCCGTCAAGCAGTGGGACCGGCTGCGCGAGACGCTTGTCGGCCTCGGCCACGAGGTGCACCTACTCACCCCCGAGCGGGGCCTGCCCGACATGGTCTACGCCGCCAACGGCGGCTTCGTGGTGGACGGCAGCGTCTACGGTGCCCGCTTCAAGCACGAGCAGCGGGCCGCCGAGGCCGCCGCCCACCACGCCTTCTACGAGGCGCAGGGCTGGCGGTTCATCGCACCCAGCGAGACCAACGAGGGCGAGGGCGACTTCGCGTACGTGCCGGAGGCGCACGGCGGGCTGATCCTCGCCGGGCACGGCTTCCGCACCGAGATCCCGGCGCACGCGGAGGCGCAGGAGGCGTTGGGCCGGCCGGTGGTGTCGCTGCGCCTGATCGACCCCCGCTTCTACCACCTGGACGTGGCGCTGGCGGCCATCGACGACGCGAACGTCGTCTATTTCCCGGGCGCGTTCTCCGCGGCCAGCCAGCGGGTGCTCACCCAGCTCTTCCCGGACGCGGTGATCGCCGACGACGAGGACGCGCTGGCCTTCGGGCTCAACCTGGTCAGCGACGGCGCGAACGTGGTGCTCAACAGCGAGGCCACCCGCCTGGCCGGCAAGCTCAAGGCGGCCGGGTACACCCCGGTGTCCGTCGAGCTGGCCGAGTTGAAGAAGGGCGGCGGCAGCGTGAAGTGCTGCATCGCGGAGCTGCGGCACTGACCCGCGAACGTCTCGGGGCCGGTCTCCCACTGGGAGACCGGCCCCGAATCGTGCTCCGGGTGGACGTTCAGCCCAGCGTGGCCAGCTCGTTGATCAGCACGTTCGACATGACCTGACCGTCGCGCTGCACCTCGCGCAGGTACCACTTCTGCTGCGGGGTACGCGGCTGGTTGAACTGCCAGATGCCGCGCGGGCTGTCGATCTGGCCGATCTTGCCCAGGGCCAGGTTGACCTGCTGCGGCGTGGGCTTTCCGCCGGTCAGCTGGATGGCCTGGTCGAGGACCTGCGCCGCGTCGTACGACGCCATCGCGTAGGTGGTGGGGGTGACCTGGTACTTCTTGCGGTACGCCGAGGCGAAGACCCGGTTGGACACGTTGTTCAGGTCCGCCGAGTAGTTCAGCGCGGTCTGGATGCCCAGCGCGTTGTCCTTCAGGTTTTCCAGCACGGTGCCCTCGGTGAGGAAGCCGGGTGCGTAGATCGGCCCGGCGAACTGCTCGCGCAACTGCTTGATGAACTCCACGGCGGCCGCGCCGGCGAAGAAGCAGAAGACCGCGGTCGGCTCCTTTTCCAGGGCCTTGCTGATGTCCGAGGAGTACGTCGTCTTGCCGGGGTTGGTGGTGGCGCTGGTGTAGGTCACGGCGTCGCGGATCCGGGAGTCGCCGGTGCCGAACTCCTGCCGGAAGCCGCGGACCACGTCCGAGCTGCCGACGTTCTCCGGCATGATGATCGCGACGCGGCCGTTCGCCGGGAGTTGGTCGCGCAGGTAGCGGCCCAGCGCCTTGCCGGCCTCGTCGAGCACGTACGAGGTCCGCCAGATGTAGAAGACGCTCTGCAGGCTGCTCGGTGAGGCGTTGGAGCCGATCAGCGGCACCCGGGCCTGCTCCACGGTGTCCCGGATGCCGACCATCACCGCCGAGTTGACCACACCGGTGAGCGCCAGCACGCCCTTCTTGAGCAGACCCTCGACGGCGGCCTTGCCCGTCTTCGCGGTCTCGCCCTCGTCGGCGGTCAGCAGCTCCACTGGGTGGCCGCCCAGCCGCTGGTCGTGCAGGTCGAGGAAGAGCTGGAAGCCGTTGGTGATGTCGTCGCCGATGCTCTTGAAACCACCGGCCTGCGGCGTGATCAACCCGATCTTGATCGGGCTGCGGTCGGCGGTCGGTTCGGCATCACCGTCTGAGCCACAACCGGCGACGAACCCGGTGGTACCGAGCGCGGCCAACAGTTGGAGCGCCCGCCTGCGATTCATCTGCGACACCGAAGTTCCTTCCAAGGAGCGATGCAGGGCCGAACACCGCCCCTCCGGCGTTCTACCTGGTCCGCGACGCTGCGTCAATGCCTAGTGATCATTGTGCAAGGACCGCAATGCGGCAAGAACCTGAGGCCAGGCGGATGACTCCGGGTCGATCAGCCCGAAATGCTCGCATCCAGGCAGGTCGACAAGGGAAATTTCGGATCCTGCGGCACTCGCTGCCGCGACAAAATCCCGGCTCATCTCCGCCGGAACCTGAAGATCGTCAGAACCATGAACAACTACTGTCCGTGTCGGTATCGGTACCAACATTCGTGGATCCGCTGCCGCGTACCGATCCGGAACCTGCGCCGGGCCGCCGCCGAGCAGCGCGGCCACTGCCCCCGAGTCCAGGTTCCGCCGGTACGCCTCGACCAGGTCGGCCACCGGTGCCAGCGCGAGCACCCCGCCGACCGTCGCCGGGGCGGTGGCCGCCACGTACAACGCCAAATGCCCGCCGGCGGAGTGCCCGACCAGGACCGGCGCGGCCGGGCTCACCCGCCCGGGCATCGCCTCCGCCGCCAGCACTGGCAGCGCCGCCACCCCGGCGAGCACGTCGGTGAGGGTGCCCGGCCAACCCCCACCGGGCTGCCCGGTGCGGCGGTACTCCAACTGCGCCACCGGGTAGCCGGCAGCGGCGAGGGCTGCGGCCATTGGCCCGGTGTGCCCCCTGTCGTACTCCGCCCGCCAGAACCCGCCGTGTAGCACGACGACAAGCGGCCGGACCGGCCCGGTTCCCGCCGGGAGGCGCAGATCGGCCACCTGATCCGGGTCGTCCCCGTACGCCACCGTCAGGTCCGGCTCCGGTGCGGGCCGGGTCAACACGGCGCGCGGGTCGACAGGCATGGCGCGACGGTAGCGCGCCCCGCCCGGGTGGTTCGGCCCCGGGAGTCGGTCCCGGCCGGCGAGGCTCGCACCCGCTGGGTAAAGATGGACCCCATGACCGAAGCGCGCTCCGCTGGACAGAACGACGAGCCCGGCCCCGACGACTCCGGCCACTCCGGCACCGTTGTGGTGGTCGGCCCGGACGGCGTGCCGATCGGCACGATGCAGACCGACGAGGGCCAGGGGGAGGACCCGACCCGCCTGGTCGAACAGCCGGCCAAGGTGATGCGGATCGGCAGCATGATCAAGCAGTTGCTGGAGGAGGTGAAGGCCGCACCCCTCGACGACGCCAGTCGCAACCGGATGCGGGAGATCCACGAGCGGTCGATCGTCGAGCTCAAGGACGGCCTCGCCCCCGAGCTACGCGACGAACTGGAGCGCATCTCGCTGCCCTTCACCGAGGACAAGGCCCCCAGCGAGGGCGAGCTGCGGATCGCGCACGCCCAGCTCGTCGGCTGGCTGGAGGGCCTGTTCCACGGCATCCAGGCGGCCCTGGTCGCCCAGCAGATGGCCGCCCGAATGCAGTTGGAGCAGATGCGCGGCGGTCGGCAGGCCCTGCCCAGCGGCCCGGGAGGGGTCGTCCCCGGAATGCCGGGCATCGGCCAGCCGGGCGGCGGCGAGGGTCACAACACCGGCCAGTACCTCTGACCTCAGTCCACCCCGAAGACCTTCTCCAGGTACGCCGCCACGCCATCCTCGGTGTTCGCCGTCGTCACGTCGTCGGCGACCGCCAGGACGGCGCGGTGCGCGTTCGCCACCGCCACGCCGCGCCCCGCCCAGGTCAGCATCGGGACGTCGTTCGGCATGTCGCCGAAGGCCAGCACGTCCTCCGCCGCCACCCCGACCTGGTCGCAGTACCACGCCAGCCCCGCCGCCTTCGTCACACCGCTCGCGGAGATCTCCACCAGCCCCGAGGACGACGAGTGGGTGGCCTCGGCCAGGCCCGCCACCGCCGTGGCGATCAGCTCGGCGAAGGCATCCGGGTCCTGCTCGCCGGCCCGGGCGAGAAGCTTCACCGCAGGCGCCGACAGCAACTCCTCAGGCGTTTCGACCGGCCGGATGCCGGCGGCGTCGGCGTCCCAGCGCAGTGGGTAGTGCGCCTCGTGTCGCATCTCACGGCTGTCCAGGATCTCCACCGCGAAGCTGATCCCCGGCACCTCGGCCCGTAGCCTCCGGGCCACCTCGGCCAGGTGGTGCGGTGCCAGCGGGTCGGCCCGCACCACCACGTCCTCGAACGGGTCGTAGACGACCGCGCCGTTGGCGCAGACCGCCGGCAACGGCTTGGCGAGCTGGTCGTACACCATCTTGAGCCAGCGGACCGGACGGCCGGTGACCAGAACGACGGGCGTGCCCCGCGCGGAGATCCGCGCGAGCAGGTCGGCGGTGCGTGGGCTGACAGTGTGGTCGTCGCGGATCAGCGTGCCGTCGATGTCGGTGGCGATCAGGCGGGGTGTGTCTCCCATTACCGGGACAGTAGCCGGTCCAGGTACACCGCAACCCCGTCGTCGTCATTGCGCAAGGTCACCTCGTCGGCGACGGCACGCAGCGCGGGGTGCGCGTTCGCCACCGCCACCCGCGACCAGCCGGCCCACTCGAACATCGGCAGATCGTTGGGCATGTCACCGAAGACCAGCACATCGGCCGGGTCGACCCCGAGGGTCTGCGCCACCACCGTCAGCCCGGTCGCCTTGTCGACGCCCGGCGGGCAGATCTCGATGAAGCCGAGCCCGGCCTGGGTGAGCGTGGCGACCTGCGGCGGCACGATCCGGCGGGCTACCGCCAACAGTTCGTCCACGTGGTGGTCGGCGGTCCGGGCGAATGCCTTGATCACGTCGCAGGCGAGGCACTCGTCGCGCGTACGCGCCTCGAAGCGGTCCTGGTAGGGCCAGCTCTCGTGGTAGTCACCCCACAGCGGGGCGTCGTGCTCGTCGGACGCCTCGACCATCACCGTCAGCGGGCCGACCTCACCCTCAAGGTCGGCGAGGAGCCGAGCCAGCACCTCGGCGGGCAACCGCTCGTCGCGGAGCACCACCGGGCCGCTCGGGTCGCTCTGGTCGACCACCCGGCCACCGCCGGCCATCACCAGGAAATCAGCGGCGCGGATGTCGTTGCGGGTCAACTCGGTCAACCGAGGGCCGCGTCCGGTCGCGCCCACCACCGGAATCCCGGCGGCGCGCACCCGGTCGAGCACCCCATGGGTGTACGCGGAGACGGTGTCATCGCTGCGGACCAGCGTCCCGTCGAGGTCGGTCGCGATCAACTTGGGCAGTCCCGGGCGGGTCATCGTTCCTCCTTCGCCCGCCGCCGTCGCACCTGCCACGGCCAAGGAAACCGAGGCCCCGGCGTGACGGCGGGCAGCAACCGTACCTCGCGGAACGGGTCGCATCCATGGCTTCCAGGCGAATCGGGCACCAACCCAAGGCACCCACAAGATGTCCCCCGACCCCGCCCCCGCCCAACGGCTGGCCTCTCCCGCCTCCCGCAACCCCGACCCGCCTCCCGCAACCCCGACCCGCCTCCCGCAACCCCGACCCGCCTCCCGCGTCGATCATGGAGTTGTGGTGGCCGGTTCATCCGCTTACACGACTTATGTTCACCACCACAACTGCATGATCGACGTGCCGGGCCGCGCCGGGACGCGCCGGGCCGGGCGAGGGCGGGACGGCCGGGACGGCCGGGACGGCCGGGGCAGGAGTGGGGTTGAGGGGTTAGGGCTTGGGGTCGGGGCGGGTGAAGGGGGCGGCGGAGGTGACCGTCAGGTCGGCTGGAGCTGGGAGGCCGCCCTCGATCGGGTCGGGGGCTCGGCGGCGGCGCCACGGGCGCGGTGTTGGCCCGTCGGCGGGGTGGTCGTCGTCGGAGGGCCCGGCGAACGCGCCGAGGGGTGCGGCGGGCGACAGGCGCAGGGCGAGCGCGAACAGCACACAGGCGGCGAACGCCATCACCAGACCGCGGCCGTACTCGACCTCGAAGCCGTCCTGCGGTGCGTAGAAGAAGTTTCGCTGCCCGGGGTTGTCGAGGCTGGCCGTGGCGGCCACCAGCAGCGCCAGCAGGGCGCCGGCCACTGTGAGACCGGCCAGTCGGGCGTTCGGCCGTACGGCCGCTGTGCCGCGCAACGCCAGCGCCACGGTGCACACGAGGGCGAGAAGTCCGACCAGGTAACCGACCCCGAAGCCACCGACCTCGGACACCCCGGCGGGCACCTCGATCGTCTCGTTGCCCTCGGGCCCGCCGTTCGGCAGGTTCATCACCAGCCATTCGCCGACCAGCGAGGCGACTGCGGCCACCGCGCCCAGACCGGCCAGGAGCAGGGGCAGGCGGGGGTCCTGTGTGAGGTCGGCCAGGGACCAACCGAACCGGCGTCGCGGAGCCGGGTCGGTGCCCCACTCGATCACGGCCGGGGCTTCGGATCGGTCGCCCTGCCGCGGGATTGGAAGCTCCTCGGACATCGGCCACCCTTCCGCCGGTCACGGACCTGGGTCGCATCATGGCACAGCAACCTGGCGGTGACGGGGATCGCAGGGCTGGCGAGCACGCCGGTCTGTCGCTCCCCGGTCGCGTTTCCGCTAGCGTTTGCCTCATGCCAATCCGTACCGCTTCAGCACAATGGCAGGGCAACCTCACCGAGGGCGCGGGCACCGTCCGCACCGGCAAGGGCGGCCTGTCCGGCAACTACTCCTTCAAGTCGCGCTTCGAGGAGGGTGAGGGCACCAACCCCGAGGAGCTGATCGCCGCCGCGCACGCCGGCTGCTTCTCGATGGCGTTCTCCAAGGCGCTCGCCGACGCGGGCTCCACCGCCACCTCGGTCGAGACCACCGCCAAGGTGCACCTGGACAAGACCGACGCCGGCATGACGGTGACCCGCATCGACCTGGAGACGGTCGGCGAGGTTCCGGGGATCGACGACGCGGAGTTCCAGAAGCTCGCCGAGGCAGCCAAGGCCAACTGCCCGATCTCCCGCCTGCTCTCGCCGGGTGCCGAGATCACCCTCAACGCCCGCCTGGCCGCCTGAGCGAGCGGACCCAACCCGTACGTCCACGGAAGGAGCCTCCGCCCGGTCCCGGGTGGTCGCTTCTTTCGTGTATGTGCGGATGATGCCTGCTGTCGTCACGCAGGAGGGGGCCGCGTGCCGCCGCGTCGGGCACAATGGGCGAGGTGCCGGTGGAGATGAGCCGTGAGCGCTTCGAGGAGTTGGTTGGCGAAGCCCTCGACGAGGTGCCCGAAGAACTGCTCGGCCTGATGAACAACGTGGTGATCCTGGTAGAGGATGACTCGCCGCCGGGTGAGGTCGACCTGCTCGGCCTCTACGAGGGGCATGCGCTCACCGAGCGCGGTTGGGGCTACTCCGGCGTGCTGCCCGACCGGATCTTCATCTATCGCCGTCCGATCCTGCGGATCTGTGACAACGACGAGGACGTCATCGACGAGGTGGCGGTGACTGTGGTGCACGAGATCGCCCACCACTTCGGCATCGACGACGCACGGTTGCACGCGCTCGGCTGGGGCTGACCCCCGCCACTCGACGCTCGCCGGCGCCACACGCGTGCTGCGCCGCGCCGCCTGGTCGATGGTCGGTGCTTGCCGAGGTCGCCTACCGTCGGTGCAGCGAACGCGACACTACTCAGGAGGCCCTTTAATGCGCAGCGAGCTGTTCTCCGCGGAAAATCTGGAGAAGGAGTCCGCGCAGCCCGGCATGCGGTTGCAGAACTCCAAGATGTTGAAGATCGAGCTCAACGGCGAGGCGATGGCCCGGGTCGGGTCGATGGTCGCCTATCAGGGCAATGTGCAGTTCCAGGCGTTGGGCTCGGGTGGGCTCGGCAAGTTCCTCAAGCAGAAGCTCACCGGCGAGGGCGTCCCGTTGATGAAGGTCACCGGCCAGGGTGACGTCTTCCTCGCCGAGTTGGCCAAGGACGTGCACATCATCGACCTGGAGCCGGGGGACGCGCTCTCCATCAACGGCAGCAGCGTGCTCGCCTTCGACTCGACCCTTCAGTACGACATCAGGATGGTCGGCGGCGCCGGAATGGCGTCCTCGTCCGGCCTTTTCAACTGTGTGTTCAGCGGCTACGGGCGGATCGCCATCACCACCAAGGGCACCCCGGTGGTGCTCAACGTGGACGCCCCGACGTACGTCGACCCGCAGGCCGCGGTCTGCTGGTCGGCGAACCTCCAGACCGGCTACCACAGGGCGGAGCAGTTGGGCCTCGGCACGCTGCTCGGTCGTCGCACCGGTGAGTCGTTCACCATGAGCTTCGCCGGTCAGGGCTTCGTGGTGGTGCAGCCGTCCGAGGAGCCGCCGGTCCAGGGCAGCGGCCAGCAGCAGCAGCAGGAGGGCGGCCTGCTCGGCGGTCTGCTGAGCTAGTCGACGTGGTGCGGGGGGCGCTCTCGGTTTGTGGGGGCGCCCCCGTCGCGGTCAGGTCAACTCACCGGTCCGTAGGCGGGCCAGCCAGGCCGCAGCGTCGGCGTAGTCGACGTCGGAGAGGCCCGCCGGTGCGGGTACCGGTCGCTCGCCAGATGCCTCGGCCCAGCGGTGCCGGGGGTACGAGCCCAGGAAGCGGACGTCGGCGCAGACCCGATGGAGCCCCTGCAACGCCTCGCCCAGGCGTACGTCGGCCACGTGGCCGGTGCAGTCCAGGAAGAAGACGTAGCGGCCCAACGCCTCGCCGGTCGGACGGGACTCGATCCGGGTCAGGTTGACTCCCCGGACGGCCAGTTCCATCAGCACTGACAGCAGTGCGCCGACCCGGTCGTGGGCGATCGTGACAGCGAGCGAGGTGAGGTCGTCCCCGGTCGGCGGGGGCGGCGGCCCGGGTCGGGACACCAGCGCGAACCGGGTCACCGCGTCCGGGTGATCGGCGATCTTGTCGGCGAGGATGGCGAGTCGGTGCCGGGAGGCTCCGATCGGTGCGCAGATCGCCGCGTCGTACTCACCCGTGCCGGCACCGGCGGCAGCCGCGCCGTTGGAGAGCACGTCGACCACCACGGCGTCGGGCAGGTGGTCGCGCAGCCAGCTCCGGCACTGGGTGGACGCCTGCGGGTGGGCCGCCACGGCGCGGATCGAGGTCAGCGGGGTGCCCTGTCGCGCGGCGAGCACGAACTCCACCGACAGGATCACCTCGCGGGTGATCACCAACGGCTCACCTTCGGCCATCTCGTCGAGCGTGACGCCCACCGCGCCGCCGATCGAGTTTTCCAGTGGCACCAGCGCGGCGTCGGCGTCGCCGGCGCGGACGTTGTCAAGCGCCTCCCCGACGCTGCGGGCGGGCGTTCGGGTGCCGCGTTCGGCGGCGGGTATGGAACGCAGGGCCTGCTCGGAGAAGGTGCCCTCCGGCCCGAGGAAGACGAAACGTGTCGGCGGTGTTCCCGGCATGCCGATCAGCCTACGCACCCGGCCCGTTGGCCGGGCCGTCCTCGCAGGCGAGGGTGCGGATCCCGGCTGGGCTGGTGGCGCGTACCTCGATGGTGCAGACGTCAGTGCCGGCGGTGACCAGCACCAGGGCGCCAGGTGTGCCCCGGGTGACCACCTGGAGTTCTTCGTGCCCGGTCACCGCCAGCACTGTGAACTGCCAGTCGGCGGCACAGAGCGGCCCGGTGCGGACCTGGACCCGGACGTTCGCCGGTAGCACTCCGGCCCGGCCCCGCAACAGTTGCAGCACCCGCTGCCCGGTCGGCCCGTTGCGGCAGGGGGTCGCCACCAGCCCGGCGTCCGGGGTGGAGGTGGGCGTGGCGGTGCCGAGGGTGGGTGCGGTGGCCGGCGGGGTCGGCGGCGCGGTGCTCGGGCCGGGCGTGGCCGGTGTCGCGCTGTGGGTGGGCACGCTTGTCGGCTCCCCCAGCCCGGGAGGGGCGCCACAGCCGGCCAGCGCGCTGACCGCGAGCGCGACCGGCAGGAGCCGGGTGACGGCCCGCGCGGGTCGGTGTCCGGATGCCCGGCCGGGCACGGCCGGTGGGGTGTGGACCGTCGCCCGCGGTGGGAGGGGCGCGGGGCGGGGTGGGGTGAACGGCACGGGCCGATCCTCGGGACATCGGAGAATTCGTCGCGGCCGGGGTGGCCGAGCCCATCGTAGGGCGAGCGGCCGGTCAGGTGAAGGTCAGCCGGTGACACGGTGCCCGGCGCGCTGGAGCGCGGCCGTGCCCTCGGCCAGCCGGACTGTCGGCACCAGCAGGTAGTCGGTGTCGAACGTGGAGAAGGTGACGGCGCTGACCCGGGCCTCGGCGAGCGGGTCCACGAGTGCGGCCAGGCTGCCGGCGGCGGTCAGCGCCGCCGGGTCGGTGACCCGGAGGCAGCGCCAGGTCGTCTCCAGTACGGCCTGCGTCGGCGCCCGGTCGGTCGGGCAGATCACGGAGATCCCGTCGGAGGTCCAGCTCACCGTCACCACGTCCGCTCCGCGCAGCCCGCTCGACAGCGCGTACGGGAGGGTGGTGCCGGCAGGCAACCGGCACACAGCGTATTCCCCAGGTAGCACTGCGATGTCCAGCATGAGGGCACCCTACGGCCTCGGCGTGGGGCCACCCCGGCAACGCCGCGTGCGGTGAAGGACACACCCGCCGCAGGTCAGACCTCGGAGAAGAAGGTGAGCGAGCCGGCAACTGTGCCGTCGGTGAGCACCGGAGTGGAGATCGCGTCGACTGTCGCGTCGGAGCTGTTCAGGGTGGCGGCCTGCACCCGGAGTAGTCCACGGGCGAGCCGGCCGGAGGAGAGGGCCAACAGCGGGGGGATCTTGTCGATCTCGGCTTCGGTCAGCTCGCCCCGATTGGCGGTGAAGTCCAGCAGGCGGAGCCCGCCGTCGAGCAGCGGTCGCCCGATCAGCCCGTCCGGCTCACCGAGACAGAGCAGTTCGCAGCCGGCAGTGGAAATCGCCACCACCCGGGTGTCGGCGTCGATCAGCAGACACGGCTCGTCGGCCCGGGAGACTGTCGACGACCATTGGCCGACGTTGTCGGACTCCGGCTCTGTCGAGGCTCGCACCGCCGGCACGAACGCTTCCGAGAGCGAAAGTTCGACGTGGGCCACCGCGCCTCCTATGTGCACCGATCGACTGTCCACGCTAGCGGGTCGCCGACGGTATCACCGAGCGCACCGGGTCACCGGGCGCGCAGCGTGAACCGTGGCGACCGGTGACGGCGCGGAGACCGGTGAGGTGAACGGGGGGACCGGAGCCGCGTGGCGTCGCCGGTGACGTTACCGGCGGTGGGCCGGCTTGTCAGCGGCCGTTCGGCCCTCGTCGTACCACCGGTAGTCGGCCGTTGGACGGTACGTGCCGTTCAGCCAGGTGCCGGGGTGCTGCGCGACCCGGGAAAGCTTCTCGGCGGTGGCCGGGCTGATCCGGCTGCCACCGGCCACGAGCAGCCGGTCGAGTTCGCGGTGGGTGGCCATCAGACAGTCCTTCGGAAGGCCGTAGACGCTGATCACGCCGGAGCCGACGAAGGTCAGCACCGGCGTCACCGGAACCGGCAGCCCCACCGCCTCGGAGAGGGCCTTGCTGGCCCTCTTGGCGTCTCGGCGGGACTCGGCCACGTACGGGGGCCGCTTGCCGTTGATCTGCACCACGTCCCCGGCGACGAGCACCCTGGCTCGGCCGTGGTCGGCGATGGTCACGGCGAAGAGGCCGCTCGGCCCGATGGCGAGAAACCCGGCCCGGTCGTCCTGACCGCTGTCGAGGACGTCCGTCACGTCGGTGCGCGGCCACTCGATCACGTGCCAGGCCGGCCCGAGATGGTCGAGTTGGCCCAATGCCCGGGCGCCGGCCGCCTCGAGGCGGCGTGCACCCCGCTCGGCTCGACGGCGGCGGGCCCATTCGAGTGGTGTCGGACGGACCGGTTCCAGAACCCCCGGCGCCTCGACGCGGGGGTGTGGCACCGCGACGGGCGGCAGTGCCCGGGCGGACGGTACGGCTCGTCGTGCGGGAAAGACAGTCATCGCGACCTCCGGCAAAAGGTCCCTCGAAGTTATGTCCTCACTACCCTACGTTGCCACTACCGGTGTTCGGCAAGCCGGAGCGCCGGAGTGACTGTGGATGAATGCCATATTCATCCACAGTTCTTTTCTCGGATGCCGCTAAACCCTGCCCTACGCTGCGGGGGTGACCCACTACGTCGACAGCGAAGTCGGGCGGCTCGGCACCGTACTGCTGCACCGCCCCGGCCCCGAACTGGCCCGGCTCACCCCCCGCAACAACGACTCGCTCCTGTTCGACGCGATCCCCTGGGTGGGGCGCGCACAGGAGGAGCACGACGCGTTCGCCGCCGCCCTGCGCGAGCGCGGCGTCGAGGTGCTCTACCTGGCCACCCTGCTGGCCGAGACGCTTGCCGTCGCGGATGCCCGCGCCGAACTCACCGAGCAGGTGCTGCGCTCCCGCCGGCTCGGTGACACCCTGCGGGCCCGGGTCGCGGACCACCTCTCCTACCTGGACCCGGCCGCCCTGGCTGACGTGCTCACCGCCGGGCTGGCCCACGAGGAGCTGCGGATCAGCTCGGAGCGACCGGGTGGGCTGGTCTACACACTGATGGACCGTCACGACTTCGTCATCGATCCGTTGCCGAACCTGCTGTTCACCCGCGACTCGTCGCTGTGGATCGGCGACCGGGTCGGTGTCACGAGCCTGGCCATGCCGGCCCGCCGTCGCGAGACCACCCTGACCGACGCCATCTACCGTCACCACCCCCGGTTCGCCGGCACCGAGTTCGTCTACCGCCCCAGCCTGGAGCACCTGGAAGGTGGGGACGTGCTGCTGCTCGCACCCGGGGTGCTGGCGGTCGGGGTGGGCGAGCGGACGACCCCGGCCGGCGCCGAGCGCCTCGGCCGACAGGTCTTCGCCGCCGGCCTGGCCCACACGATCCTGGTGGTGCCGATCGCCCAGGAGCGCGCCACCATGCACCTGGACACCGTGTGCACGATGGTCGACGTGGACGCCGTGCTGATGTACCCGAACATCGCCAGCACGCTGTCCGCGTACACGGTGATCGCCGGCGCGGACGGTGAGGACCCGCGGGTGGACGGGCCGGCGCCGTTCCTGCGGGCCGCCGCCGATGCGATGGACCTCGACCTGCTCCGGGTCATCGACACCGGGCTTGACCCGGTCACCGCGGAACGCGAGCAGTGGGACGACGGCAACAACACCCTCGCCCTGGCCCCCCGGCTCTGCGTCGGGTACGAGCGCAACACCGCTACCAACGCCCAACTGGAGCGGGCCGGCATCGAGGTGATCCCGATCGCCGGCTCAGAGCTGGGCTCCGGGCGAGGCGGACCGCGCTGCATGTCCTGCCCGATCAGCCGGGACCCGCTACCGGTAGCCGGCTGAGACGAAACGACCGTCCGGCCGAACAGGAACGACCGCCGCCCGGCCGGAACAGGGGTGACCGCCCGGCTCAGCGCAGGGTGAGCTGGCGGCCCAGCAGCCCCTGGCGGGCCCGGCGGCCGGCGGCGTCGAGTGGGTCGGCGACGGTCAGCGCCTCCGCGTAGCGCTTGGCGAACTGCGCGACCGGTTCCTCCCACTCGGCCGCCGGGGTCTCCTCGGGCAGGTCCCAGACCGGTACGAGTCGACCGTGCGCGCGGAACATGCCGGCGAACTTGGTCTGCTCGCCGAGCGTCAGCGTGCCGGCCGCGCCGAGGCGGGCCAGCGCGTCCAGGGCGGCGTCCTCGTCCTCCGGCAGGACCCAGCGCACGTGGGCCTTCTCCGGGACCTGACACCAGTAGGCGGCCTTCGCCGCGGTCATCCGCACCGTCGGGTAGATGGCGGCGTTCGCCCGCTCCAGCGACGCCTGGACGGTCGGATCGTCGGCGGCCCCGGGGTCGAGCCAGAAGTCGAATCCGTCGTGCATGGTGATGTCCAGTGGACCGTCCACGAGGATGTCCTGCAGCCGGGGGCCGGGGCCGGGCAGCGGCGCCACGGCGACCTGGCCACCGGGCTCGGTCCGCAGCGCGCTGAGCAACGCGTCGGCCAGGTCCCGGGAGACGTCGCCGGACTGCTGGTGGCGCTGGAGGCCGATGAGCACCCGACCGTCGGGCTTGGTGATCGCCGGGGCGGCCATCGGCAGCACTGTGGCGAGTGTCGCCGCCCGGTCACCGAACTCCTCGACCAGGGCGGGGGCCAGCCGCAGCGGGGCGGAGGCGGCGGGCACCAACTCGCGAAGCGCGATCCACTCGGATTCGTCGACCAGCCCGTCGAACGGACGCGGCACGAAGACGTCCCGCACCTTGTCGCGGCGGGGGGTGGTGTCGGCGGCGGTGCGCTGGCTCTTTCGACGCTTGCTCACGGCGTCACAGCCTAGAGCCCAGGGCGGTACGACGTGGCCGGGACCCGCCCGAGCCGGTTGTCAGCCGACCGGCAGCAGGTCCGGTCGGGGTGCCGACACCCTGTCGAACTCCGCCCAGACACGTTGGCCCATGCCGTCCTGCTCGACGCCCCACCGGGTGGCGAGCCCGGCCACGATGTGCAGGCCGCGCCCGTCTGCGGCGTCCAGCTCGGCGATCCGGAGCTTCGGCCCGGTGCCCGCGCTGCCGCCGTCGGTGACTCGAAGTTGGATCCGTGCGCTGTCGGCCGAGCGCCGCAGCCGCCAGGCGACCCGGATCACGCCGCCGGGAAGCGGCCGGGCGTGCCGCACCGCGTTGCCCACCAGTTCCGCGAGCACCGCGATCAGGTCCGCGAGGAGCGTCGGGGGTACGACGTCCGCCAGTTCGGCGGCGAGCCGGTGCCGGGCCAGCCGTGCGCCGCCGGGGTGGTGGGGAACCACCACGCACCAGGCTCGATCCCTAGCTGCCGCTGCCACCGTCGCCTCCACGTCGCGCCCACCCTTGTCAACCGCGTGGTAGCCGCACTTCTGCGACCGTACCGCCGCCGGTCCTCGGACGTAGGGATACCCATCCATTTTGCTGTTCAACGATCCGGCGGACGAGATAGAGGCCGAGCCCGGCGCCCGGGTAGCCGCGTCGGTCGCCGGACTCGCCCTGCCAGAACCTGTCGAACGCCCGTTCCACGTGCTCGGGTCGGATGCCGATGCCCTGGTCGCTGACGCGGAACGCCACCAGGTGGCCGTCGCCCGACGCGGTGATCTCGATGGGTGCACCGGGTGCCGAGTACTTCCCGGCGTTCGTCGTCAACTCGGTGAGCACAGTGGCCAGGCTGGGCCGGTGACCGAGCGCCTTGGGCAGGTCGATCGGGAGCCGGAGCACCAGCCGGCGGCGCAGCTCGGCGGGCAGGTCCACGACGGCGGAGCGCAGTGCCTCACCGAGGTCGAACGGGGTGGGCGGGTCGTCGCCCGGCCCGACCTCGGCCGCCGAGCTGAGCAGACGGTCGACCAGCCGGGCCAGTTCGTTGGCGCGTTGCCCGATCACCCGGGCCGCCTGCCGTCGGTCGACGTCGGTGAGCGACTCCCAGTGGTCGGTGAGGGTGTCCGCGTACCCCTTGATGACGGTGACCGGGGTGCGCAGCTCGTGGCTGGTCACCGCGACGAACAGTTCCCGGTCGTGGTCGCGGCGCTGCTGGTCGGTGATGTCGCGGAAGGTGACCACCCGTAGCGCGCCCGGCCCGGGCAGTTCGCCGGAGGTGATCCGCAGCCATCGGCCGTCCGGCATCCGATGGTCCCGGACCTGCCCGGAGGGCGGAAGCGGAAGCGGCAGCGGGCGGCTCAGCGCCTGTTCGACGGTCCGGCCGGTGACCTGGGCGGCGGCCGGGTTCCAGAGTCGGACGTGCCCGTCCCGGTCGACGACGGCGAGCCCGTCGGCGAGGGCCGCCACGACCGGGCCGTCGCCGTGCACCGGGAGGCCACTCTGGTCGCCGTACATGTGCCCGACGCAGGACGCGAGGTAGGCGACCACCCCCTGCTGCTCGGCGCCCGGCTCGTCGTCGCCGGGGTAGAGGGCGTGCAGGCTGCCGACGGTGTGGCCGCCGATCTCGGCCCGGGAGACCACCATCCGGCGCAGCCCGCTGCCGGCCAGTTCACCGGCCAGCTTGCCGTTGAGGTCACCGACCCGCACCTGACGCACCCGTGGCCCGGAGAGCAGGCAGACGGTGTCCGGGTCGTCGATCGCCAACGGTCGGCCGAGGGCCCACTGCGCCACGCCGGTCGCGGCGATCACGCGACCACCTGTCGGACCGAACTCGACGAACGCCATCCCGGTCGCGCCGAGTGCCGGCTGGGCCACCCCGAGCAGTTGGGTGAGGACCGGTAGGCCCGCGTCCCCCGAGTTGATCATCTCGATCACCACGGTGTGGCCGGCGAGGAGAGCGGGGAAGTCGATACGCTCCGGCATGTGCCGAGTCTGCCCCGCCGGCCCGGTTTTGGGCACCCCCGCCCGGCGGTCGGGGTCAGCGGTCCAGTCGGGCGAGGGCGTACGCCGGTCGGTCGGTGATGATCCCGTCCACCCCGGCGGTCAGCACCAGCTCCAGGTCGGTCGGCTCGTTCACCGTCCAGACGTACACCTGGTTGCCGGCCGCGCGCAGTGCGGGCAGCAACTGCGGGCGGGCCCGGACCAGGCCGATGCCCGGCCCGGCGATCCGGGTGCCGAACGGCAGCCGGCCCAGTCGCAGCCAAGGCGGCAGCACCTCGAGCAACAGCACGGTTGGCAGCGTCGGGGCCAGCTCGCGCACCCGACGGACCGCCAGCGGGGAGAACGACATGACAGTCACCTGCACCGGGTCGTCCGGTGCGGGGTCGGCCAGCCCGTACCGGCGTAGCAGGCTGACGAGTCGCCGTTCCACGTTCGAGCCGTAGCGGGACGGGTGCTTCGTCTCCACCAGCAGCCGGACCGGCCGCCCGGCGGCGAGTACCGCGTCCAGGAGCCGGGCCAGCGTCAGCAGCCGGGTGTGCGACTCGTCCGGCGGCAGGTCACCGTTCGGCGCGCTGCCCGGGTGCCACGAGCCGAAGTCCAGGGCGTCCAGCTCGGCGAGCGTCCGCGCGCTGACCAGACCGCGACCGTTGCTGGTGCGGTCGAGTCGTCGGTCGTGCACGCAGACCAGGTGCCCGTCCCGGGTGAGCCGGACGTCGCACTCCAGGCCGTCGGCACCCTCGTCGAGGGCGCGCAGGTACGCGGCGAGGGTGTGCTCGGGTAGGTCGAACGAGGCGCCGCGGTGCGCGAAGACCAGTGGCCCGCCCATTGCGCCGGCCTCAGATGACCTGGCCGGGCTGCCCGTTCGCGTCGACCACCGGTCGGCCGACCGCAGCCCACTGGCGCATTCCGCCGTCGGCGTTGCGCACCTGCCCCCAGCCGTTGTTCATCAGGTAGGCGACGACCTGGGCGGAGCGCCCGCCGGAACGGCAGATGACAGCCACCTCCCGGTCGGTGGGCACCTCGGCCAGCCGTGCCGGTAGTTCCATCATCGGCAGGTGGTGGGCGGCGGGCGCGTGGCCGGCCGCCCACTCGTCGTCCTCCCGCACGTCCAGCAGGTAGGTCTCGTCGGCGATCTCGGTCACGGGCACTGTGGGAACCTGGGGTCCGAACACAGGAAGCAACACTAGATCCTTGTGGCCCGGTTCCCCACCTACCGGGCCGTCGGCACTGTCACA
Source organism: Micromonospora sp. NPDC005710 (assembly GCF_040630995.1). Taxonomy (NCBI): domain Bacteria; kingdom Bacillati; phylum Actinomycetota; class Actinomycetes; order Micromonosporales; family Micromonosporaceae; genus Micromonospora; species Micromonospora sp. NPDC005710. The sequence goes on from NZ_JBEXYP010000011.1 coordinate 207,943, forward strand.
ACCGGGTCACCCAGTGCGGGTTGGCCTGCGCCCAGGCCGGTACCCGCGTTCCGCGAAGCGCCTCGAAGAGCCCGTCGCCCCCGTTGTCCAACACCACGTACGAGACCTCGTCGATGGTTTGCGGCGAGGAGGGCACCTGGACACCGCGCATCCCGTCGGGCGGCAGCGCGCGCAGCGCGAGGAGCAGGTCCTCCAGGGGTACGCCGTTGGTGTCGACTGTCAACGAGCCGCCGACCGCCCGGAGCACCTGGTCCAGTTTGACGGGGTTGCTTCGCAGGTCCGCCCTGCCGGCGCTGTCCAGCATCGCCCGGAGCAACTGCTGTTGGTGGTGCTGCCGGTCGTAGTCACCGCCGGGCAGGTCGTATCGCTGTCGGACGTAGTCGAGCGCCTGCGCCCCGTCCATCTGGTGGCAGCCGATCGGGAAGAGCCGGTTGGTGTGGATCGAGCGGACCTCGGTGTCCACGCACATCTGCACCCCGCCGAGCAGGTCGATGACCTTCCGGAAGCCGGAGAAGTCGATGAGCGCGGCACCGTCGAACCGGATTCCGGTGAGTCGGTTCAGGGTGGCGGAGAGCAGTTGGGCGCCGGCCTGCCCGCCGCCGCCGTGCTCGTACGCCGCATTGATCTTGTCTTGGCCGCCGCCGAAGCCGTTAGCGGGCGGGATGGCGACCAGCAGGTCCCGCGGGATGGAGACCAGGTACGCCTCCCGCTGCCCGGCGGGGACGTGCACGATGAGGATGGTGTCCGAGCGTTGGTCCGGGCCGCTGTCGCCGGGGCGTCGGTCGGAGCCGACCAGGAGGTAGTTGAGCGGCCCGTCCAGGTCGGTGCGGTCGGTGCGGGCGTCGGGGGCGAGTAGTTGCTCCTTGGTCACCGTGCGGTCGTACCGGTGGCTGAGCATCTTGAGCCCGGTCGCGGCGAGCCCGGCCAGCAGGACGAGGGCCAGGCCGACGCCGAGCAGGATGCGCGGCCCTCGGGTGCGCGGTGACCGGGCGGGCGGGGCCACTCCGGCCCGGCCCGCTGCGTTCCGTCCCCACCTGGACGTGTCCGCCTCCCCGCAGCCGATACGTGAAACCTGCTCACGTCAGGCTACGGGCGGCGACGAGGTCGTCGCTGGCTTTCGGCTACCACCGGCCCCGATTGCGGGGCGGCCGCTACTTGCGGGTGGAGATCACCTCGGGGTGAGTGAAGACGAACTCGGCGAGTTTGTCCTGCTTGACGGCCCGGAACATGGTCATCGTCTCTTCGTTCAGGCCCTCGGTGTTGTTGTTGTTGGCGTGGAAGGTGCCGTTGTTGGTCTTGAGCATGGTCAGCTCGTTGCCGGTGACCCCACGCATGGTGAAGATGAAGTCCTCGATCGGCACGCCGCCGGTGTCCAGCACGAACGCCTTGCCGGCTGCCTTGATCAGGTTGTTCATCTTGGCCGGGTTGGACAACATCCCGCCCTCGGTGGCTTTCTTGGCCATCGCCTTGATCAGCTGCTGCTGGTTGGCCTGCCGGTCGTAGTCGCCGTTCTTGAGGGTCTTGCGCTGGCGGGAGTAGTCGAGCGCCGCCCAACCCTCCATCTCCTGGCAGCCCTTCTTGTGCACCACCGGGGTCCGCTGCTTGCCTGTCTTCTTGGCGTCCGCGTTCCACATCGGCTTGCCGTCGACGTACGACATGTGCAGCGACTTGACCTCCTGGGTGACGCAGATCCGCACCGTGCCCAGGGTGTCGATGACGTTCTTGAAGCCACCGAAGTTGATGATCGCCGCGCCGTCGAAGCTGATGCCGGTGAGCTGCTTGATCGTCTGGGCCATCAGCTGGGCGCCACCCTCCCAGCCGCCGCCGTTCGCGGCACCGGCCTGGAACGCGGCATTGATCTTGCCGGAGCCACCGCCGTAGCCGCTCTTCTTGAACGCCGGGATCTGCGCCTCGGTGTCCCGGGGGATCGAGATCAGGTACGCCTGGTCGTGCGTGGCCGGGATGTGCAGGACGATGATGCTGTCCGACCGGACGTCGTCGGCGGCCCAGCGCTCGCGCGCGTCCACACCGAGCAGCAGCATGTCGATCGGGCCGTCCAGGCTCGCACCGCCCTCGGCGTCGGACTTGCCGGCGTCACCCAGCAGGTTGCCCTTCGCGATGCCACCGGTCGCCTGCCCGATCAGCGCCTTGCTGCCGACGATGGCCACCCCGCTGCTCAGCATCAGCACGGCACCGAAGACCACTGTCAGCCTGGCCCAGAGCGGGTCCTTGCGCTTGGTCCGCTTCTTCGACCCACCGCCACCCGGGCGGTCGCCACCGCCACCACCGCCGCTGACGGGCGGGCGGGCGCCTGGCCCACCGCCCGAGGGACGCGCCTGCACGGGTATGGCCGCAGCGACTCGACCGCTGGGGGCGGCGGACCCGGAGGAAGAAGGGCGACGACTGGCCTGAACCGGCATTCGTGCTCCAGCTCGTGATCAGGAGGGGGCGGCCCCACTGTACGTACATCAATTCGACTTGGCGAGTTCATCCCGGGTCAATCCGGACGTCGAATTTGACAGATTCAGTCGATCGTCGCCGCTCGATGACCCGAACGGCTGGTGCCGGCCGGGCCGGGGTCAGCCGCCGTCGTTGCTCTTCGGCGGGTTCGCCTTGACCCAGTCGGCCATAGTGTCCGCGGACATGGCCTCGTACATCGCGAGCGCCTTCTCCCGGTCCGACACGACCACCGACTCTCCGTTGATGGTGTCGCTGCCCGAGTTCGGACTTGTCACAAATGTGAGGTTCTGGCCCCGCAGGTTACGGAATTGCAGCGCCATGTCTGTAACCGAGAAAGTCTGGTCGACGGTTACGGCCGCGGTCACCGACTGGAGGAAGTCGTTGAGCTTCTTCGGGTTCGCCAGGGTGCCGGTGCTGGCCGCCTTGTCCATCAGCGCCCGGAGGAACTCCTGCTGGTGCCGCATCCGGGCGAAGTCCCCGTCCGGGAACTGCTTGCGCTGCCGGATCCAGTCCAGCGCCTCCGCGCCGTCCATGTGGTTGGTGCCCTTGGTGAACGTCCGGTACGGCTTGTGGATCGAGGTGATGGTGCGCTCCACCTTCAGGTCCACCCCGCCGAGGGCGTCGGTGACCTCCTTGAAACCGCCGAAGTCGATCGCCATCACGTGGTCGATCCGCACGTCGGTGAAGCACTCCACGGTGCGTACCGCCAGCGGCAGCCCACCGAACGCGAACGCCGCGTTGATCTTCGCGCGCGAACCGGAGCCGCAGTCCGCGCCGGCGCTCTCCGGGATCGGCACGTACAGGTCCCGGGGGATGGAGACCAGGTACGCCTCCTGGTGGTCGGCCGGGATGTGCATGACGATGATCGTGTCGGCCCGCCACTGGCTCTTGCTGTCGACAGGCGCGTCCGGGTCTCGTGAGTCGCTGCCGACCATGAGGATGTTCAGCGCGCCGTCGACGGTCTTCGCCGGCCGGCCACCGGTGATCTCCGCGAACGGGTCGGTGCGGGCCAGGTCACTGTTGAGGTTGCGGGCGTACAGCCAGGCGCCGACGCCGCCGAGCAGCGCCAGCACCAGCACCGCGACCCCGCCCACCAGGGCGATCCGACCCCAGCGCGGTCGCGGGCCGCGCCGGCCCGGCTCACCACCGCCAGCCGGGCCGCCGGGCCCGCCGGGCCCCGTCGGGCCGCCGGAGCGGGGCTCCTCCTCGTCGTACGACGGGTAGAAGCGTGCCTCGGTCGGACGAGCGCGCCCGGAGGCGCCCCGGTCGGGGCCAGGCACCGAGGCGCGCCCGGCGCTGCGGTGCAGGTACGGATGCGGAACGCCGGCAGACGAGGTCGCGGACATGTAACTCAGGGTACGTAGCGAGAGCCAGCGCCGCCTTCAGGCGACATTCAGCGGCAGGTCTACGCGAAGAACTGGTTACCCTAGCCGCGCCCGGAAGTACTCGATGGTGCGTCCCAGGCCGTCTTCGGGCGCTACCGACGGCTCGTATCCGAGCAGTTCACGGGCGAGCGTGAGATCCGGCCGACGCATCTCCGGGTCGTCCGAGCTGCGGGTGACATAGGTCACCTTCGAGGTGCTGTCGGAGAGCGACACGATCAACTCGGCGAGTTGCCGCATGGTCAGCTCGTGCTCGGTGCCGCAGTTGACCGGGCCCGTCTCGGTCGAGTCGAGCAGCAGCAGGATGCCGCGCACCAGGTCCTCGACGAAGCAGATGGACCGGGTCTGGTTGCCGGTGCCGTGCACGGTGATCGGCTCGCCGCGCAGGGCCTGGGAGATGAAGGTGGGGATGGCGCGACCGTCGTCCGGGCGCATCCGCGGGCCGTACGTGTTGAAGATCCGGACGATCGCCGCGTCGAGCCCGCGGTAACGGTGGTACGCCATCGTCGCGGCCTCGGAGAAGCGCTTGGCCTCGTCGTAGACGCTGCGCACGCCGATCGGGTTGACGTTGCCCCAGTAGGTCTCCCGCTGCGGGTGCTCCTTCGGGTCCCCGTACGCCTCGGAGGTGGAGGCCATCAGGAACCGGGCGCCGTCGGCGGTCGCGCGCTCCAGCAGGTGCAGGGTGCCCACCGAGCCGACCCGGAGGATCTCCACGGGCAGGAGGGCGAAGTCGGTGGGGCTGGCCGGCGAGGCCATGTGCAGGATCGCGTCGAACCGCTCGGCCAGCGCCGGGTGGTGGGTCGGCAGGCCCTCGGAGATGTCCGCCTCGACGAGGGTGAAGGTCGGCCGGTCCAGCAGGTGGGCGACGTTCTCCTTGGAGCCGGTCACGAAGTTGTCCAACGCCACCACGGTGCAACCCCGGGCGACCAGGGCGTCGACCAGGTGCGACGGGACGAAGCCAGCTCCGCCGGTGACGAGGACGCGGTGACCGGACCCAAAGCGCTCAGCAACCTTCATACCGCGCAGCCTACCGACAGCCGAATGTGCGGAAGGGGTCCCCTGTTGGCGTCGCGCGTCAACAGGGGACCCCTCTGCAGAGGTGGCGCGTCAGTGGGCGCCGGCGCCGGTGAGGGCGCGCACCTCCAACTCCGCGTACTTGTCCTCGTCGTGCTCCTTGGAGATGACGGTGCCGATCCATCCGCAGAGGAAACCGAACGGGATGGACAGGATGCCCGGGTTGGACAGCGGGAACCACTGCCAGTCGTGGTCCGGGAACATCGAGGTCGCCGCACCGGAGACCACTGGCGAGAAGAACACCAGCAGTACGGCTGAGAGCAGCCCGCCGTAGATCGCCCACACCGCGCCGGACGTGTTGAACCGCCGCCAGAAGAGGCTGTAGAGGATCGCCGGCAGGTTGCCCGAGGCGGCGACCGCGAAGGCCAGTGCCACGAGGAACGCCACGTTGAGGTTCTGCGCGAAGATCGACAGGGCGATCGAGACCGCGCCGATCGCCAGGGCGGAGATCCGGGCGACCCGTACCTCCTGCCGCTCCGACGCCTCACCCTTCTTCAGCACGTTCGCGTAGAAGTCGTGCGCGAGGCTGGACGACGAGGCGAGTGTCAACCCGGCGACGACGGCGAGGATGGTGGCGAAGGCGACCGCTGCGATGATCGCCAGCAGGGCTGCCCCGCCGAGTTCGCCGCCGAAGAAGTCGATGCCGAGCGCTTCGGCGAGCTGCGGCGCGGCGGTGTTGCCGGCCTTGTCCTGTGCCGTGATCGCCTTGCTGCCGACGAGCGCCGCCGCACCGAAGCCGAGGGCCAGGGTGAGCAGGTAGAAGGTGCCGATGATGCCGATGGCCCAGAGCACGCTCTTGCGGGCCGCCTTCGCGGTCGGCACCGTGTAGAAGCGGATCAGGATGTGCGGCAGACCGGCGGTGCCGAGCACCAGGGCGATGCCCAGCGACAGCAGGTCGACCTTGTTGTAGAAGGTCTGTGTCGAGTTGCCGGCGACTTCGACGCCGTACCGCAGCCCGGGTTCGAGGAATGCGCTGCCCTTGCCGGAGGCTGCGGCCGCCTGACCGAGCAGCTCCGACAGGTTGAAGTTGAACTTCGCCAGCACCAGGATGGTCATCAGCAGCGCGCCGCCCATGAGCAGGAACGCCTTGACGATCTGCACGTAGGTGGTGCCCTTCATGCCGCCCACTGTGACGTAGATGATCATGAGAGCGCCGACCATGATGATGGTGGCGATCTTCGCAGTGGACGCGTCCATGCCGAGGAAGGTCGTCCCCGGCTTGATGCCGAGCAGCAGCGCGACGAGCGCGCCGGCACCCACCATCTGCGCGAGCAGATAGAAGATCGACACGGTGATGGTGGAGACGGCGGCGGCGGTCCGCACCGGACGCTGACGCATCCGGAAGGCGAGCACGTCAGCCATCGTGTACCGGCCCGAGTTCCGCAGCAGCTCGGCGACCAGCAGCAGGGCCACCAGCCAGGCGACCAGGAAGCCGATCGAGTAGAGGAAGCCGTCGTAGCCGTACAGCGCGATGATGCCGGCGATGCCGAGGAACGAGGCGGCCGACATGTAGTCGCCACCGATCGCCATGCCGTTCTGGAACCCGGTGAAGGACCGGCCGCCCGCGTAGAAGTCGGTGGCCGTCTTGGTCTGCCGGCTGGCCCAGATGGTGATGCCCAGGGTCACCGCCACGAAGACCAGGAAGAGCGTGATGGTCAGGTTGCGGGCGGTGTGATTGCCCGCTTCAGCCGCGAGGAACGTCTCAACCGCGAGGACCTTGCTCATGGGTCACCTCCCCGATCTCGGCGCGGATCCGGTCCGCAATGGGGTCGATCTTCCGGTCCGCGTACCGGGCGTAGAGCCAGGCGATCAGGAACGTGGAGACGAACTGGAGCAGGCCGAAGACCAGCGCGACGTTGATGTTGCTGCCGAACAGCTTCGTGCCCATGAAGTCCCGGGCGTACGCGGAGAGAATGACGTAGAGCGCATACCACAGGAAGAACGCGATGGTCATCGGGAAGACGAAGCCGCGCAGCGAACGCCGCAGCCCGGCGAACTCGTCCGACCGTTGTACGGCCAGGTACTTGTCCGACTGGGAAGCGGCCGGAGCGGGTGTGTCCGTGGACATCTGTGGATCACCACCTTCACAGGCGTCAGAGGAGTTTCGCGCACCGTAGAGAGCGCACTCCCCGACAGGGAAGGCCGAGATCGACGCCGGTCGGCGAGTGCGCCGAGCGGTTGGCTGGCTGCGCCAAGTGACTCAGGTCACTGCGGTGATCGGTCGTCTCCGGGTGCGGCGTCCGCTCAGCCCGGAAGCTCGTGGTAGCGACCGCGGTAGTGCAGCAGCGGAGCGGCCTCCTCGGTCAGGTCGACGGCCTCGATGGTGGCCTCGACCAGGAGGCCCCAGCCGTACTCTCGGGTGGTGTCCAGCCGGCACCCGGCCCAGCCGCCGGCGTCAGCCGGGACCGGCCCGTAGGGCGTCTCTATCCACGCGCCGGTGGCGAAGAGCCCGCCCGGGGCGGGGAAGAGACCGGCGAACCGGTCGGCGAGTTGGCGGTGTGGCGGGCCGAGCGGCGTGACGGCGAAGCGACCCGACTCCTCGACGGCCGCCCAGAGATCGGACTCCGCGTCGATCAGCCCGAGCAGCCGGTCCGGCTCCCCCTCGGCGACCAGGGTGGACGACACGGTCAGCCCGGCCGGACCGGGCGCCGTCCAGAGGGTCACCGGTGCGGCGAGGCGACCACGCAGCCGGCGTACCGGCGACCGCTGCCCGGTCGGCACCGCGAACGGATCGGTGTGGTGGATCTCGGCACCCGGCTCATGATTCACGTGAAACATTGTGCCGCCTCGGCTCCGCGCCCAACCCAGGAAGCGCTCGTGCAGGTCGGCGGGGCGACCGTTGAGGCGGGTGAGTTGATCGCCGGCCTCCGCCATCAGCGTGGCCAGGTAGACCAGCAGCCCCACCCGGTCGTCCCGGTACTCGGCGAGCAGCGCCATCCGCGCCGGCTGGCACGGCCACGGCGCGCCGCAGCCCCGACACCGCCACAGCGGTCGCATCGGCAGGTGCGGTCGGCTCACCGTGGCCCTCCGGCCGTCCGGGGCGGTGGAGTCGCCCGGCTTCGGCGCGGTCCGATCGGCGGAAGGCAATTCCCGAACAACGGTGATGTCGGTGAGTCATATTGATGCCGCACCGTCATCAAGGCCGTCACCATCGGCCACCGTTTGCCCGCCAGGTCTGCGCCGGGGTCAACCAACCGGCCCGGCCGGGTCGCGGCAGAGCCACCGTCGGCCCGACCGCCCACGCAGGCGGCCGAGCCGGCACGCCCGGCGATGACTCCGCGCCCGGCACGGCCGCCGGCGCGGCAACCTTCCTTCTCCGGTACGACCACCGCGCCCCGTTCCTGCCCCGGACGATCCCGAACATGGCTGATCTCCTCCCAGTCGACGAGGGCCGCCCCGATCGGGGGATGACCGGGGCGGCCCGCACGCAGGACCCGGTCGCCGGGACGTCGCCTCCACCGGCCGGGCCGCGTGCTCTCCACCCTGGACGGAAGGACGCGGACAGGGGAGGATGCCCTGGCCACGCTCACGAGGTGGAGCCCTTCCACTGTCGCGGCCATCGAGACGGGCCGACGCCGACCGACAATGGAATTCGCTGTCGCGGCGGACGAGGCCCTCGCCACCGGCGGCCTCCTCGCCGAGCTGTTGCGGGCCGCCGATCAGCAGCGACTGCCGACGTGGTTCGTTCCATGGCGCAACCATGAGGAGCAGGCGATCCGGCTCTGCGAATTCGAGCCGTGCCTGATTCCGGGGCTTCTGCAAACCGAGGACTATGCCCGCGCCGTCATATCCGCTGGTGGCCTGAATCCGGTCAAAGTGGTGGACGAACTGGTCACGGTCCGGATGGATCGACAGCAGTTGTGGCAGCGGGCAGAGTCGCCGCAATGCGTCTTCGTGCTGGACGAGATGGCTCTACGCCGCCCGGTCGGCGGGCCAGCGGTGCTGGACGCTCAGCTCGGCCGGCTGATGGAACTCGCCGTCATGCCGAGCGTCAGGCTTCACGTCGTGCCGCTCGACGCCGGAGCCCACGTCGGGTTGACCGGTGGCTTCCTGCTCGCTGAACTGCCCGACGGTGAACGGGTTACCTACGTCGAGGACGTGGCTCGTGGACACGTCATCGATGACCCGGAGGTCGTGCGTCTGATTGGTCGGAAATGGGATAGCCTGCTCGGCGAATCGCTGTCCACAAGCGCCTCGCTGGATCTGATCCGGAAGCTGAAGGTGACGCCATGACCGTTCCTCAACCCCGCTGGCGGACGTCGACCAGGTCCGGCGACACGGGCGGCGCCTGTGTCGAGGTGGCGGACAACGTGCCCGGTGTCGTCCTGGTCCGGGACAGCAAGGACCGGTCCGGGCCCGTCCTCACCTTCGCTCCGGCCGCCTGGCGCGGCTTCGTCGCCGACGCCGCTCAGGATTCCGGCCGACGCGTCGGCTAGTGCCGTGACCACAAACGTTGGCCGGGTTGGGTGACACACCGGGTCGGGTCCGCGTAGCGGACCCGGTAACGGTTGAGGCTGTGGCGGT